>CALLYL010000440.1 GCA_937859535.1 uncultured Myxococcales bacterium | reverse complement strand
GTCTGCGGCGACGGCCGTGACAACGACTGCAACGGCGCGACCGACTGCGCCGACTCGGCATCGCCACCAAGCGCACCATCACCGGTGAGTCTGCCTCTGATTAAGACTGGCTTTTGCGCTTCGCCAAGTAGTCTCGGGTGATATGGGCAGCTTGGTCGTATCCGTCGCGAATTTGATCGACCATGAACTTTTCGATCTTGCCGCCGAGGAGCGGGATCGACACCTTGATTTCACCGGCGAACTCACGACGACAGCGACCGGGTCCAAGCGGTGTCACAGCAAATACACCCGAAAGCTGGAAACGATCTCGCATCACCGCCGGCTCGATCTGCACGTTCATCTTCGACTCAGACTTGAGGAAGACATCGATCTCGGTGTAGCCGGTCTCTTTCACCACTGACGACGCCCACGACGGCACCGCCATGGCTGGCTCCAGCTTCACCGTCCGATGAAGCTTGGCCCCTTCGTCGCGTCGGTCGGTGACTTTCCACGACCGCATCTTGAGTCCCCGAAACAGCTCGGTCTCAAACGCTTCCGAGAAAAACATCTCCCAGAACTGAGGTGGCTCGACGTCAAAGTCGTGAACAAAGCGGAACTGCATCAGGGCACCTCGCCGCGCACAGAGCGCTAGCCGAACAGCTTCTTCAGCTCGTTTTGAATCTTGGTTTCGACGGTGGACTTGATCGGCGATAGCGCGAACGACAGATCGAGGTTGACCCTCACCGTCGTCGGCTCGATCTTGATGACCCCGGTCGCCCCGGTGCGCTCGACCTTGGCCTCGGTGTCGGATACCCACTTCGAGCTAAGTCCGTACTTTTCCGACAGCTCTTTGCTCAAACCGTCGAGCTTCTGCTTGGCTTCCGCTGCGGTGACCTTGTGGCTCTGGGTGATCTCAAGCTTGGGCATCGGATCTGCTCCTTCATTGGGCCTGCCTAAGGCAAGGCGATTGGGAATGGACACCGGCGAACATCTTCGCCGCTACTGGTGGCTATATCATGTGCTAGCTTGCCGCCAAAATGGACAAGTTTTCGGGCCGAGGCACAGACGACGCACGCGCTCAGCCGTTCCGCATCACCCGCTTCGCATCGTCGGGTGGTTGAGCGGCCAAAGCGGGTCCGGGTGATCTGCATGAGCTTCTAACGGGTGACGGATCCGCTCGTCTCGGCAGCGCGGCACGGCAAGCTGTCCTCGTCGGGACAGAGACGGGTGACGACGCCGGGGTGTTCCTTGTCCGCGATCTGACAGACAGCGGGACTGGGCTGGTGCAGACGGTCGACCTCATCACTCCGCTCGTTGATGATCCCGAATTGTTTGGTCAGATTGCCGCCGCCAACGCACTGTCCGATGTCTATGCGATGGGTGGACGACCGATCACGGCGCTCAATGTCTGCGTGTTTCCCAAAGAGCTTGAGCCCGCCGCTGCTCGGGCCATTCTCGCCGGTGCCAATCAGAAACTCGCCGAAGCAGACACCGCACTACTCGGTGGCCATACCGTGCGCGGTCCTGAGCTGCTGTTCGGCTTGTCCGTGACCGGCATCGTCGACCCGACCCGCATTTGGCGGAACGTCGGTGCGCGACCTGGCGACGGACTCATCCTGACCAAGCCGCTCGGATCGGGTCTGCTCGCCACCGGCTACCGTCGCGGCCTCGTATCTGCGGAAGAGCTGGCGACCTGCGCCTGGCATTTGACGACGCTCAACCGCCGCGCCGCCGAAGTTCTTACCGCGTTTCCCGTCTCGGCAGCGACCGACGTGACTGGCTTTGGGCTCATCGGCCACAGCCTTGGGATGACCCGACACGGGGGCGTCTCACTGCACATCGACTGCCGTCGCTTACCGATCTACGACGGAGCCCTCCGACTCGCGGCAGCCCACGTCACCTGCGGTGGAGCCCGCAACAATCGCCAAGCGTTCGCCAGCCTGGTCGCAGTCCACCCCGACGTGACGGAAGCACTGTGCGAGCTGCTGTACGACCCGCAAACCTCGGGGGGGCTGCTTCTGGCTTTGCCTGCCGAGCGCTGTGAGGAAGCAATTTCTGCGCTCCGCTCAGCATCGGTTCCTGCGGCCCTGATCGGTGAAGTCACAAAGTCCACCAGCCATCCGCTATACGCATATTGCTAACATCCAATTCTAACTCGGCGTACGTGGGCAACAGATGCTCTGGCATCATGTCGGATAGTTCCCACATAAAATCAAATTTTTTTATTCTGAGACGCCTTTAGCGCTCCAACCTCAATATAATAGATGCTCTATGCGCGGGACCATGGCTTATGCCTGTTGACACCGACGCAGCGTCGCCTGTCGATGAAGATCGGTACCGAGGCTGGCTCCGCTCCATCGCCGAGGGGATGCAGGGCCTGTTCCTGCTCGTCGATGCAGGTGGAGTCCTGATCGATGGCATGGCTCATGGCGCACTCCAGAAGCGGCTGTGTGCCGCCGATCTAGTTGCTGGTGTGACAATCCAGCAGCTTCTACCACCACTCAGTACCATGCTGGAGCAGACCTTAATGATCTGCCGGCATACCGGTCATCTACAAAAAACTGACCACGCCATCGATGATCAAAATGGCATCCTATTTTTAAAAACAAAAATCTTTAAACATCAACACAATTATTACTCAATAATTATCACTGATTCGTATCATGAACGTTCATTGGCGCTTCAGGTCGAAACTCTATCCGCAGACCAAAGACAAACCATTCAGCTTCTCCATGAGATGGATTCGCGCTATCGAACGCTGTTTGATGCCCTGAGCGAAGGAGTTGTATTTATCGCTCGGGACGGTCAAATCTTGGCGACCAACGAAGCGGCGGCCCAACTTTTCCGCACCAGCGTTTCAGAGTTCATCAAGCTGCGCCTCAATGGACCCCTTCCCTTTCAGTTCGTCGATGAAGACATGCAGCCGCTGGCCGTCGAGCAACGACCGGTCTTTGCCACGCTGCACAGTGGTCAGGCCCGCCAAGCATTTGTGATGGGCGTGGTATTCCCGGCAAACGATCCATCGACCAGCATCACCTGGATTGCTGTCAATTCACGACCGCTATGGCGATCGGGCGATAGTCTCCCCTATGCCGCTGTATTATCATTCTATGATATTACTCTGCAAAAACAGTTAGAGCGAGAACTCCACCATCGTGCTTTTCACGATCCGCTCACATCTTTGCCAAATCGGAGTTTATTTGTCGATCGTCTCGATACTTCTATTCGGCAAGCCCGCCGGACCGGTGACATAGTAGCTGTATTCTTTTTGGACCTTGATGGATTCAAGGCCATTAACGATGCGAGTGGTCATGATACTGGTGACCGTTTTCTGCAAGCTGTGGCACAGCGCCTATCGGCATCTCTTCGTGATGGGGATACGGTTGCTAGATTTGGAGGCGATGAGTTCACAATCTTGCTACCCACGATTCAGACCGCTGAGGATGCACTCCGGGTCGCAGAACGAGTGCTGGATGAGTTGCAACAACCAATTGTGATGAACGGCATATCCTACGCAGCGTCCGCGAGCCTTGGCATCAGCCTGTATCCACACGATGGCAACGAGTCGTCGACCCTCATTCGCCACGCCGACTTGGCGATGTATCGGGTCAAAGCGCAGGGTCGTAACAACTGCCAGTTCTTCCGCGAGGAAATCAACCTCGCCACGACCCGCTGCCTCAGCCGCGAAAACGTCCTCAGTCAGGAGATCGCACGCGGCTTGTTGCGCCTGCGATATCGCCCGTATGTCCTGCTGGCGACGGAACAAGTCGAAGCCTGGGAGGCCGAGCTGTACCGCTCTGCCCACGAGGATCGGGAGGAGGAGCTGATCAGCGAAGCGTCCCTCGAAGAGGGTCTGGCTCAGCAGCTCTTTCGGCACCTCATCGACCAAGCCTGCCGAGCATTTCAACAAGGAATCGATCGCCGTCGGCCTTCCGAGTTGCTGGTGGTGAGAATCTCACAACGGCACCTGATGGGTGCGACGGCGGTCATCTCGGTGGCGACGGCTCTGGAGCGCAGTGGACTGTCCCCGGAGCGGCTCGAGGTCGATGTCACTGCATCAGGAAATATCAGCGATCCGGTCGCCCTGGTGGAACCCCTGCTGCAGCTTCATCATCTCGGGGTGCGCCTGAGCCTTTCTTCGTCCGCAACGACCAGCCTGCCGCTGGAATATCTGCCGCACCTCCCGGTGTCGTCGATGACGCTACCCGAACCGATCTGGCGACAGAGCCTTGAGGATCCAAAGACTGCTTCGTTGTGCGAAGGACTGGTGGCGCTGGCCGAGCGGCTCGGGCTGTCCGTCACTGCGGCCGGAATCAGCTCGCACAGCGAACGTCAAACTGCCGTGACCCGAGGCTGTCGGCGAGGACACGGTCCGCTGTGGCCGATGGTATCCGCGCTACCAGAGCCCCCGACCGAGTAGCACTAGTCTACTCGGCAGTTTCACTGGCAGCAGCGACGAACAGAGCGTTCTTCGCCGACTCACCGCGTGGGCCTTTTTCGGCGGCCCAGCGCTCCAGCACCGTGCGTGCCTCGCGCCGGACGGTGCGATCAGAATCGAACTGAGCGACATGCCCAAGCAGCGGCACCGTCTCAGCGAAACCAAGCCGTCGCATCGCCATCACCGCCGACCGTCGGGCACTCGGTTCCGTCCGGTGCAGGACCGCTTCCAACGACGGAAGAGCAGCTCGGCCATGGGAAGCCAAGGTCCGCAGCGCTTGTTCCTGAACCTCACCGTGGGTCGTCACCAGCAGCTCGATGCTGGCCTTCAAATCCACGGGTTGTTCCAGGCAAGCCGAAAGTAGCACCGCCATGAGCCAGGCGCTTCTCAGGGTCTGCGAAGTCACACACCTGTGACGAAGCATCAGCGCTCGTTTTCCATCTTGCGGCGATACCAAGCAATCGTCTCGCTCAAACCTTCTTCGAGATCGAACCGAGGCTCCCAATGAAGCAGCTCCCGGGCCTTCGTCACCGATGGCACCCGCAGCTCGACATCGGCATGATCCCAGCGCACAAACTCAATCGGAGAGGAAGACCCGCACAGCCTCCGAATGAGCTGCGCCAGGTTATAGACCGTCACCGTCGAACGCGGGTTGCCGATATTGAAGGCCTGCCCGCTCGCCTCCGGTGTAACCAGTGCCAGCATCGTCGCTGCGATGATGTCGTCGATGTAACACCAGGCACGAATCTGCGAGCCGTCGTTGTGAATCATGAGCGGCTCACCGCGCAGCGCCCGCACGATGAAATGATGCACCGCGCCCTCGCCGATCTGACGAGGACCATAGATGTTAAACGGACGCACGGTCACCGCCGGAAACTGATACTGACGGTGGTAGGTCATCGCCAAGTGTTCGGTGGCCAGCTTCGACACCGCATAGGTCCAGCGCGCTTCACCTACCGCACCGACGGTGGTGGCATCCAGCTCGCTGACTTGGTAGGCATAGCGACCAAAGACTTCACTCGTCGAAAAGTCGATGAAACGACGACAACCGCCCGCCTCGTGCGCCGCCTCCAGCAGATTCGCCGTCCCTAACAGAGACACCCGCATCGTCTGCGTCGGCATCCGCATCACCGTATCTACGCCCGCGATCGAGGCCAAGTGAATCACCAAATCGGTATCCTTCACCGCCCGGCGCACGGCCTCTTGGTCGAGTACATCCCCCACGACCAGCTCGACGTTCTTGTGCTCATGAAGCCCCGCTGGACGCAGCGCATCACGGCGCATCACATCGAGCACCCGCACCCGATTGTGGGTTCGTAGCTTCTCGACGAGGTGCGAGCCAATAAAACCAGCTCCGCCTGTCACCAGCACATGGGCGTCGCGCAGATCAGTGTTTGCCATCGACATGGCCGCGCATGCTAGCTGGGATTGGCGGCGCGGCGCTCGACTTTTTGTCGTCCGCTCCGGCATCTTCGGGTGGTTGTCCCCGCAAATAACGCAGCCGTTCCCCGAGTGTTCGCTCGTAACCACTCGACGAAGGCTGGTACAACGTGACGTCGCGCAGTCGGTCAGGGAGGTAGTGCTCGGCAACGTGATGCCCATCGTAGCTGTGCGGGTACTTGTAGGCCTTGCCGTACCCCATTTCGCGCATCATCTTCGTCGGAGCGTTGCGCAGATGCAGAGGCACCGGCAGCGCACCATGCTGCTCGACGGCCTGCTTGGCCGCTTGATAGGTCGCAATCGCGCTGTTCGACTTCGGAGCCAGCGCCAAATAGATCGCCGCTTCGCTCATTGGTAACGTCCCCTCGGGGAGTCCGATAAACCGGACCGCGTCAGTCGCAGCCATCGCCACTTGCAACGCCCGTGGATCCGCTACGCCAATGTCCTCAGCAGCAAAGATCACCATCCGCCGCATGACGAACAGTGGATCCTCCCCCGCCTCCAGCATCCGTGCCATCCAGTAGACCGCCGCATCGGGGTCCGAGCCGCGCAGGCTCTTGATGAACGCCGACACCACGTTGTAATGCTCATCACCGCTCTTGTCGTAGAGCAGCACCTTGCGCTGAAGAGCTTCCTCGACCGTCTGCCGTTCGATGACCCGTCGTCCCTGCTCGTCGAGATGGCTGGCGTGATGGGCTGCGACCTCGAGCGCCCCGAGGGCCCGCCGGCCGTCTCCCCCCGACTGTTCTGCCAAGAACTCACGCGCCTCCTCGCTGAGCAGCAGCCGCTGCGCCCCAAGACCGCGATCCGAATCGCTCATCGCCCGATCGAGCAGCTTGCCAAGCTGCGTTTCGCTCAGCGCCGTCAGGCTCACCACCCGGCAGCGTGACAGAAGCGCAGCGTTGACCTCGAAGGACGGATTTTCCGTCGTCGCCCCAATCAGCACCACGGTCCCGTGTTCCACGTGCGGGAGCAGCGCGTCCTGCTGCGCTTTGTTAAAGCGATGTATCTCGTCGAGAAACAGGACCGTTCGTCCGCCCCGTGCCCGCTCGTACTCGGCTTCGCTTACCGCCGCACGGACTTCCTTGACGCCCGCCGTTACCGCAGACAGCGAAGCAAAACGAGCCCCAACCTGCGCCGCCAGAATCTTC
>CALLYL010000439.1 GCA_937859535.1 uncultured Myxococcales bacterium | reverse complement strand
CTGGTCTGCGGCCTGATTTTCGGTCTACGTGGAGGTCTCGGCGAGGCCATCAAGCACTACGTACTTCGAGTCTTTCTTCGCCGCGAAGTTGGGCTTCCGCTGAGGCTGGTGCCGGTCTTGGAATGCTGTCGCAGCATGCTGCTACTTCGCCGAGAGGGCGGTGGTTATCGATTCTGGCACGCTACCCTACAAGACCACTTCACTGCGCTGGACGATGGCCGGCTGAAGGACATTGAGCAGAGAAGCTCAGCCAAAGCCGTGTATACGCCGCGATACTGATGCAGGCCGACCGCCCCATCGACCACATCTCGTACGACTCATGATGCTCCACCCACCGGATCGCGGTCCGGTCAATTGTTGAGCTGATGGCATTGTCACGTGGTGATTTAAGATCAAGCAGCCCGCTTAGTCTTGGGAACGTCGGCGTGATGGATTGAACCTATCCGCGCCTTTTGACCCTCCGATGGGACCGCACACCGTGCAGACCTTGTTCGTCGAGCACGATCTCTACATCGGGATGATTCAGGGTCTGGAGCTGATCAAACAGATCCAATCCGGCCTCGCTGAATCCATCTATCTCTTGAAGTTGAATCGCGATCTCCACGAGCTCAGAGACGTAGCGAGCGGTGGCTGATGTTCCTTCCTTCTGCCTCGCCACGTTCTGTGCCACGAGGTGCTTCGCGATGGCCAACACAAGTTCCGGTGCGAACGGAGCGTAGTCTCGCAACGTATCGAGGAGTCCTTTCAGATCTGAGCGTTGCAGATGATGCGGCTGGTCAGTCAGAAGCTGTAGCAGCGCCGCGACATCGTCACCATAAGCAACGGAGTCCTGAAGCGGAAAGACCTTGAGTATACCTTCAGTCACACCAGGCAGGCTCGATGTCTTCTGTCGCACAAGCCACTGAACAGCGGTCTGTGCGAGCTCTCCGTTGAGCACGGCGACCCCAGACATCAGCGCAATTCCCTCATGGATTCCTGCGATCTGATCGGATGAAGAGGAATCGAGCGAAAGGCAACGATCGATCTCAGAAGCAGCCCAGCTGTCTTCGGGGAGTAGCTGAGCACGTACCACCAGCAGCTCTCCGTAGGCTTGCGCTGACCATCTGGTTCCCTTCTGATACAGAAGCTCCAGCCAACTGCGGGTCAGGACCGGCGGAAGCCACTTTTGAAAGTGCGCAATCAGCTCAAGACCGCTGCGAATGCTCAGGAGTTCGGGACACGTCTCAACCAGCTTGCGCAGAAACTCCGTCGCGAGACTCCGTTCTACTTTGCTCAGTTGCCAAAGCTCGTTGGTGGTCAGCGCTTGCCAGACCTGTGGATTCTCTGTGCGGTTCAGGTGCGCAGTGAGAACAGCAAGCCAGCGTGCAACATCAGGAGGCTGTCTGCATAGATAGCCGATCGACAGCGCTCGCAGAGTCGGATAGTTCCCGCGGGGGTAATCCCAAACATAGCCTCCATGCAGAAGTATGGAGTGAGGAGAGGACCAGTCCCTCTCCTTGAGTTCCTCCAGGTATCCGCTGCCTTCTCCATCGACCAGCCAGGTTTGCAAAAGCTCGCAGATCGAATCCGGAAATCCCGTCTTTGTCCGCTTCACCAGCGTGCTGAGACCGTAGGCCACCTCCCAGCGATAGTCGAGGGAACCGAATCCGCGCCTCTCATGATGTGCGATCTCGTCAAACAACAACTCGGGTTCCACATTCGCGTTCTCTGCTGCCGCCTGAAGTACCATTCCGACCGGACGCTCGTGTTTCTTTGGCTCTAGCCTTCGAGCGATTCGGAGCCCACGAACTGGATCACGCTTTGTCAGTTCTTCCAGCTGACGAGACGCTGCGATACTCCCACCAGTCATATCGTGCCGAGGGTGCCGCCAATCCGTGCCATCGTGCAATTCTGCAAACAAGTTCACGATGGCATCATCCGATGCGTTCTCCATCTGCAACGCGGACATCGGGCTTTCGATGAACTTCGCCTTGGGAGCAGGCCGTTCGCTGTCTAGGTACTGCTCCCCCTCCAATGCTCTGCATTCGGATTCGATGAACGCGCGAGTCGAGGTTGTCAGCTTCGACACATCCAAGCACAGCAGGAGCTTCAATCGGAGCGCGCGAACATAATCCAGGTGGCTCCTCTTCAACTCTGCGATCCAATCATTTGGCAATGGATCAAGCGGCTTCCATGTCCGAAGCAGCGCTGCCACTGCCTCTTGATGGATGCTCGGCAGTTTTTTGGCGGCATCTCTGAGCCACCGTCGAGAGAACGCCCCGATGGAGGTTCCATCGTTCATGACGAGGTGTCGCGCATCTGCACGAAGGTGTTCCACGATGCGATCCGGTCTGCTCTCGGCAGCAACGAGCATCCCAATCATCATCAGCTTCTGTACGGTCAGTAGCGTTGAAGGTTTATTCTGATCTACCCATGCAAAGAACGATTCCGGTTCGCGCTGTGCGAGCGTTTCGATGGCAAGACACAGAATACCCAAAATCGTGAAACGATCGTCGCGTCCTTCCGAGTCATCCCACCACAGCTCATCCTGAAAGCAAGGGAATCGCAGCGTGGGCTTAGCAAACGGAGTAAGGAGTCGCTCCAGCGGCGGACAGATTGCATCCACAAACGATCTTGGGTGAACGGCAGCCCACTCCGACAGCTTTGGCACGAATAGGTGCTCCTCAGCGATGGAAAGCACCTTACGCCGTGCGAGATCCTGAGTCAGAAAGGAGGAGATTTCTGTAGCCGGTTCCGCAGGGTGCTGAAAGCCACCTACCCGTCTTGTGACCTCCGCATCCAGTGCTTTTGCGAAGAACCCGATTGCAAGTTCCGCGGACTGAGCCGCCACGCTCTCGCAGAGCATGTTGATGGCATGGAGGTGATCCGTGTCCATGGGAAGGACCGACAGGCAATCTCCGGCGAGTATCAGCGACGCTTCATCCCAGTGGGCTCGCCTGGCAAGGACTGCGGCTGTTCGACGAACACCTTCCTGGCTCCGCTTCCAGTGTTCTCGCATCAGCCTGTTTACAGTCGGAGAGTCTGCCTTCGGGGCACTGATAAGCAGCCCAGCAGCGTGGCCCGCTAACAGGGGATCTTCCATCGCCTTCGGCAACTCCCGGTCTTTCAGATGTGCAAACCAATCGGTCCCCAGGCTCAGCGAGCGGATGACTCGCTCGCGGTAGCGTTGGTCTTCAAAAGCCGCACGAACAATCCAAATCTCTTCGGCAAGTGGACTCCGAACCTGGCCCAGAAAATCGATCAGCAGGAACTTCAGATGCGTTCGCAGTGAAGGCTCACGCCAGAGCTTCCAGAGCGTGCGAAGGTACATCGGTTTCGCTGGCTCAGGATCCGATGCGCGAAGGTACTCCAGAATCACTCTTATGCGACGACGAACAGAGAGCCGCTGGTTCTGGATGATGCTCTGCGCGACATCTTGATCCTCCGCCATCATCCACTGTACATAGACGTAATCGAACAGCGACTGATGGCGAAAGCCGATCGACTCACTGATTCCTTCTGTGCGCAGCAACCAGCCCGCCGACTCAAGAGCTCGAACCTCAGCGAGCCAGTCTTCCAGCTGGACCAACGGACGCCGCAGAACCTCTTTGTCCGCAAGATACTGTGCGAGATCAAACAGCAGCTGTCGTCGACGAGCGCTGTTCGGCGCCTTGGTCACTTCCATGTCCCACAGTCGCTTGCGCATTGCAAAGTACGTTGGCAGAGCTGTCGCCTCATCTCCGCTCTTGATGCGTTCCAAGAACAAACAGAGAACCTGCGGGCGTGTCAGCTCTGCTTGCAGTTCTGTGGACAGCGAGTCGGGATCGACTCCTGCCGATTCGATGTGCGGACGAACGTCCTCCCACTTTGGCAACGCAAGCCGGATATCCTTCACCTTCACGCCGCGTAGCTGCACAGAGTATTGATACTCAAACGGACGGACCGCCAGCACCACCTTGACCCTCGGCATTCTGGCCAAATCTCTGACGGTGTTCAGAATCAGTGCCAGCCGCTTGGTCGGCGTAGTCATCATGTCGCAGAGTGCGTCCAGTTGATCGATCAGGACTAGGACGGACTCCTTCTCTGTCAGTGAATGCACTGCATCGGCAAGCGGAACGGACAGGTTCATGTATTGCTGTAGATCATCCTTCGTCGCAGCATCCTTCGGTAGTCGATCGAGGCGCATTCCCACGACGTGCCATCCGGACGATGCTGCCTGCCGGCCAAGCGTTGCCATCAAGGCCGACTTGCCACTCCCACCTTCCCCAAGCAGCGCAATCGCTTCGACATCAGGATCTCTTAGGAGTCGCTGGATCTCCTGTTGTTCGGCGCGCGCAATCTCGCTCCCATCCGGTAGGGAGCGCGGCCACTGCAGAATCTCCGCGACCTGGAAATTCAGCTCGCCTGCAACGCGCTCTCGCTGTTCGTCCGTCAGATTGATGTGTTGCGTTGGTGCAATCGCGGAGCGTCGGGAAAGCCCATCAGAGACGAGATTCTGCTGAAAAATGAGCTGATTACCCGAGCCACTGACGGAAATCGATGCGATGTCTTGTCGCTGGCTCGGATAGAGCGTAGACCGGTCCTGGTCGGGCGGATCAATCTGTGGATTCGACTTGTCGATGGTCATGTCCGTCTCATCTGCCTGACATGATCCATCGTTGCCGTCAACATGCGCGCTTCTAATCGAAAGAACCGGCGGTGCCGTTGCTACTTCTTCTGCTCGATGACCAAGCGATTGTCCTTACCATCGACACCGATGTCGTCGACTTCCTGCTTACTGTTTCCGGAGGCATTCCCGTACTGGCCGATCACCATGGAATTTGTCCCTCCGCCGATCTGAATTTTTCCGATTCGCTGGGTCTGTGTCCCGGCTGGCTGCACGGAGGGTTCCTTATCAGCAACTTTTGCCTCTGTCGGTGTGGCGGCAGCGAAGCGGATCTGCCGTGCGTCTTCCCCTGGGCGAACGACGAGCTTGGGAATGTCAGAAGTTCCGATGAGCCGTGGGTCCGTGAGCTCTACCTGGGTCAGTCCAAGCTCGAATGCATCCGCAACGCTCTTTCCAAACGCGAGCGCCTCGTAAAACCCGGCAGAGAATGCGATTGCCGTCGCATCCGGCACGGCGCGCGTCATTCCCACCACACAGGGAATCGACTCCGCAATCGCTTCGGCCTGAATGGCTGAGAAGCAAGCGTTCAGCACCACACACTTTACGCGGTCGCGGAACTGACGGAACACCCGCGCCAGCGTGGGTGCAGGAATCGCAACGGTCTGAAGATCACCGTCGCGGACGAAGCACAGCTCACCCTTGTCTGTTCCATGTCCGCTGAAGTGAACGATGTCCGGAGTCTGATCCATCAGTTCAAATGGCAAGTCCGTCGCACGAATTGCAGGGGCCGAACGAATATCGAACAGCTTGCGGTACTCACCACGACGGATGCGAGCGCTGGTCAAGCGAATCTCTTCATCCAGATGCAGAGCGGCGGTATCCGACGGATTCGCGGTCAGAAATAGGATCTTGGTGGGGGTCGTCATGTGGGCAAGCTTATGACGGTTACACGTTCGCATCAACCGGACCGCACTTGCCCTTCCGTGATCGTCGAGAAATATTACCGGACGATCAGTCTAGTTGATGTCGATCGGCGCTGCGACTATGTTTTCGTCATGTCGACAGAACTTCCGATTCACAGTGCACTGCTTCACTACGCCGACCCGGCTCACAATGACGAGGCACAAACCAGCACGATCAGTGCGTTTGTGGATCGAATTCAGTATCCCACACTCGGCGCTCCCGCGCTCTTGACTCCCCAGCAGAGTCTTCGAGTTGTTCTGAGTCTCCCGCAAGGTGACGATCCGAGTGGTTACAGTGTATGTCTCGTAGCAAGGCACGAGCCACCAAAGTCGAAGCCAGAGATGAACATCACTCTCGATGAAGATGGGAAGCCAAGCTACTCGCATACCTGGCCCGAAACGGAACAGGGGCGCGTGGGTGGAGTGCTCTCTCTTGTGCATCCCGCGTCTTCTCTCGGTGTGGGACCGCAAGGTAAGTCCGGACAAAGAGAAGCATGGCTTCTAGAGTATTCGGTGCAGGATCTGGCGCCGCGGCTTTTCGATTTGCAGTTGCGGAAAGGAACGGCGGTTGTGGAGACGCAGTCGAATTCCGTCCGTATCTTTCGGGAGATTACCGGGAAGGAGCGGGTGATCTTTTGCGGCGACATCCAGTTCCATGATGGGAATCAGGAATGTCTCGATCGTTTCATCGCACGCATCAACGCGCTCGATGGAATTGCGTGGGTGGCGATCATTGGTGACATTTGCGACAACGGCGTGCGGAAGCCATCGAATGCGATTCGGTTGGCAACCGAGGCCAGTGCTCAGCCCGTGCGGACGTACTACCAGTGGGAATACGCGGAAGCACATCGCAAGTTGTCGACGCTAAACAAGCCCATCGTGCTAGTCCCAGGGAATCATGATGGGATGGCGGCCAATGAACTCTACGGAGAGGGAGTTCAGAGTACGGTCTACCTTGGTCACGATCCGCAGAATCACGTCGCCTATGACGGCCTACACTATTTTCGACGGACCTTTGGGCCGCTCTATCACAGCTTTCGCTGGCACACCACCAGCTACATCTGCCTGAACAGCTTTGAGCTCGACAGACAGCAGCGACTGGGATTCCACTGCGTGGTCGCCAACTGGGGCGGCTGGATGCGGGATGAGCAGACAACCTGGCTCCGTGAGCAGCTGTCTTCCGCCAGTGATGCGGGGCTTCATAAGATGGTGCTCATGCACAATGATCTGCGCGGAGGCAGCAAAGGAAAGTTCCTGGGGGAATACTCAGCATACAGACCATACCGCTACCAAGACGCAGGCCGTGCGTCGCTGGATTACTTCAGATACGCACTTTCTCACATCCGGAGCTTTCAACAGGAATGGATGTGGTGGAAGACGGAATCACTGGCTGCGCATCCAGCTCGCAACATTTTGGCGATGCTGCTTGACCATCGTGTCTGGAATGTCGTCATGGGCC
>CALLYL010000438.1 GCA_937859535.1 uncultured Myxococcales bacterium | reverse complement strand
CCCACCTAGGCGTAGGTCTGCCCCGAGTTCCCTACCCACTTTTTTGACCGCGAACCAAAACGAAGGAGTCTTCCTGATGTCTCGACCCCGACTCTCGCGTGTATGCGGCCTTTTGTTAGCGCTCTGGACGATGCTTGGAATCGTCCAGCCTTCGAGCGCACAGAAGGCTGCCATCGTGACCGCCACTCGTTCCGGCGAAAGCGCTTGGTGGCAGTACGTGAAGCAGAAGATCGTCGCCACCGGCCTGTATACCGGTGTCGACCAGATCGACGCGGCGTTTAGCGACCCAACGCTGACCCAGCTTCAGAACTACAAGCTGGTGGTCGTGCTATCGAGCGACTACGGCCTCTCGAGCGCCGACGGCGTTGGCAATGTCCTCGCCGATTATATGGCGATGGTTCCCGGTGCCGCCGTATTGGTTTTCCAACCGAACACCTGGCAGACCGGCCTGTTTGGAGCCCCGGCGATCGCGGGCCGGTTCCTCGCCAACTATGCCCTCACGTCGCAGAGCGCGACCAGCTCATCAGCCCCAACCAAGCGCGGCACAGTGCTCAGCAATGATCCTCTCATCGAGGGTGTAACCGAGTTTTCCTGCGGTACGAAGTGCCAGCGGGTCACCGGAACTTCGCTGCGGGCCGGTGCCACCGCCGTCGCCTACTGGGCCGATGGCACGCTGCTCGCGGTGCGCGGCAAAAAGCGAGTCGACCTCAACATGCTACCGGGTGACGAAGGTGCCATCTCCGGGTCTTGGGGCGGCACTGGTGGAGAGCTCATCACCAACTCGATCCTGTACCTGTCGGCCCCGATGCTCCAGAGCCCGCGCAAGCCGACCTTTCCAAGCACCGGACTTGGTGGTGCCAGCGCGTGGACCACCATCACCTTCCGCAACATCTCCGACGCGCCAATCGACGTGACAGGGATTGGCATCGATGGCACCGGCAAGGCCCAGTTCGTTTTCAAGAGCGACTACTCACCGAGTGTGGCCGCGCCGCTGACCCTGCCGATTGGTTCCTCGGTGCCGGTGCAGGTGGCGTTCAAACCGCAGGCCCAAGGGACTCACAAGGCCAGCCTGTTTCTGACGCTCAGCGGGCTACCACGCATCGACACGATCCTGGAGGGCACCAGCAAAGGCAACCTCTGGATTTCGATGTCTCCCATCGACTTCGGTGGCAATCCGACCGGATCGACCGCAGGACCGGTCACGGTTCGACTCAAAAATGCAGGCACTGCCCCGATTGAGCTGGAAAAGCCGACGATTGACGACACCACTCACTACGAACTGAAGACCGCACGCCCCGATGCCAAGATCACCATGTTTGCGGGCGCGACCTACAGCTTCGATGTCAAGTTCACGCCCGGGATGGACACTGGTGAGTTTTCAACGACCATTACCGTCCTGTCGACGGATGCGAGCAGTCCTCTATCTATCCCCGTACGCGCCCTCGCTGGTCCGCCCAAGGCCAAAGTGCCGTACTCATCCGTGCTGATGCCGGACGTTCCGACGGGCACCAAGGGTACGCCGATCACCATCAACCTGACCAACGAGGGATTTTCGGACTTGAGTGTGCCATCGATTACCACCGATAACACCGACTTCAGCGTGCCGAACGCACCCGGCACCATGAGCCCCTTGGTCGTCGCCGCCAAAGAGACCAAGACCTTCCAGATTGTGTTTTCTCCGGCGGTGAAGGGTCTTCGCACCGGCAAGCTAACCCTCACCAGCAACGAACCTCCAGGTTCCCCAGCATCGGACAAGACCATCGCTCTGGCGGGAACAGCGACGGAACCACAGTTCAAGGTCAACGTCACGTCACTCGACTTCGGCTCGATCAATGTCGGCGCTTCATCGGTTCCAAAGACCGTCGAGCTGAGCAATGACGGCGACGGCGATCTGCTGGTCAAAGAGGTTGCCATCGTCTCCGGCATGGGTGCAGATTCATTCGCGGTGTCGACGCTGGAATCCACTCCGTTCACACTGCGTGCGGGAACCAAGGTCAGTGCGCAGGTACTGGTCGCACCGAAGTCTGCCGGCATGCTCGCTGCGACGCTACGCATCGTCACCGACCTGGCCACATCGGGTTCGGCGACCGTCGCACTCAAGGCCGAGGCCAACGGTGCCGTCGGTCAGCTCGACTCCGCAAAGGTCGACTTCGGCGATGCCAAGGTCAAGCAGATGATCTCGAAGACGGTGAAGCTCAGCAACACCGGTAACAAGGATCTGACCATCCTCAAGAGTTCGATTTCTCCGATGGTAACCGTGTTTTCGGTCAATGCTCCGGCCGATGGAACCAAGATCCCCGCCGGTGGCAGCGCAACGTTCACGGTGAACTGCATTCCGGCCATGGTGGGCTTGGCGACGGCACGGCTGGATATCAGCACCGATGACCCAGCAACGGCTGGCGGTACCAAGTTTTCGCTGCCACTGTCGGTAAACGGCGTGGTGGCCAACGTCACCGTCGATCCGCTGGTTCTGGAGTACACCACCCCGATTTACGTCGGCCAGAAGAGCGAAATGAAGGTCATCAAGGTGACCAACATTGGCTCCGTCACCGTCGATAATCTAGCGGTCAAACTGTCGGGCGATGGCGCGGCGGACTTCACCATCGTCACCGGCTACAAGACCAAGATCCTCCCCGGCCAGAGCAGCGAAATTGGCATCACGTTCGACCCTCGTGTCGCGAAGGCCGAGATCAAGGCGGTGGCAGTCGTCGAGGCTGACGGCGTCCAAGTACCGATGACGGTGCAGATGAAAGGCTCGGCGATGTCTGCGCTTTTGACGGTTTCACCGACGGCGCTCCGTTTCCGTTCGGTCTACGTTGGGGAACAGTCGAACCCACTGTCGATCTCGATATCCAATGATGGCAGCACCTCGCTCGAGCTCGACGTCATTGTTCCTCCCGGTGACGAGTGGCTGGTGGATCTGTCGCAGGTCAAGTTGATGCTGGGGCCCGGCGAGGGAACGAAGGTACCGGTGGTATTCGCGCCGAAGTCGACGGGCAGCAAGTCCGAGCTGATCGACATCCGTATGAAGGGAACAGCGGTCAGTCTCGCTCAGGTCAGCACTGAGGGTGACGGCATCAATCGTCCAATGCCGATGGTTGAAACCGGTGGCTGCGCGATGGCGACGCATGGCCCACAACTGCCGACGCTGGTGCTGACGATGTTGGCGCTGCTGCTGCTCGTCCGCCGTCGCAAGTCGAGGACTCTGTAGCCTCTCATGACGAGTGCTCCTCGGGTGGACAGCGGACCGCTGTGGCTGCGAGCGTTGCCCTTTGTGTGGGCGGCACTCCTGGCAATGGCTATGGCGTCGCTGCTGGCCAAGCTCTACGGACAGAACCCACTCGCGATGTACCGGCTACTCCTCGCCGGTACCTGGGGTAGTGTTTACGGCATCGGCCAAGTCCTGTTTAAGACCACACCGCTCGTCTGCACCGGGCTGGCGGTGGCGGTCGCCCTCCGGGCT
>CALLYL010000437.1 GCA_937859535.1 uncultured Myxococcales bacterium | reverse complement strand
CGATGGCGAACACCTGGCAGCGGTGCCGGGCAGCTTCGACTTCATTTTCTGCCGCAACGTCCTTATCTATTTTACGCCCACTCACAGTCGGCAAGTCTTGATGATGCTGCGCGACCACTTGGCCCCAACCGGAGTGCTGGTGCTGACGGCGCTTGACCAGCGAGAAAGAATCCCAGGACTAGAGTCGGTGGTGCTCGATGGTGTGCCACTGTTGCGGCGCGGGGATTCTCTGCGGCAGACTCCGATTCCATCACCCCGGCGGGAGCTGCCCCCTTCACCAACGCCGCCCCCCCGGTTGTTGCTCTCGGCGACGGCGGAAGATGCAGCGGAGCGCGCCACAGAGGTGCGCATGGCGGCGGATCAGGGGGATCTGGCGCGGGCGTCTCAACTGGCGCGACGGTTGCTTCAATCCGATCGCACGCCCGAAGCGCTGCACCTGTTGGCCATGATCCTGAGCGAACAAGGGAAGCCGATGGAGGCGGAGCAGCTACTCCTCGAAGCGCTGACGGTGAGCCCCGGCTATGTACTCGGACACCTGAGTCTGGGTCTGCTCGAGCGGCCTTTGCACCAGAAATGGCGCGGCGCAGAGCACCTACACACCGTGATCACGCTTTTGCAAAAACGAAGCGACGACGAGATCTTGCACGGGCCGGAGCCACTGCAAGTAGCGATGGCGCGCCGACTGGCAAGTGCCGGTCTGGCCAACTTGGAGAGACGCTCGTGAAAAAAGTCCTAATCGTTGATGACTCACCGACCACGCGCGCCGTCGTAAAAGTGTATCTAAGCGGACAGTCGCTCGGGTTCCTTGAGGCAGATAACGGCACCGATGCGATGCGGATGGCTCTCGACGAAAGACCGGATGCCATCATCATTGACCTGAAGATGCCGGGCATGGATGGACTCACGTTTATCCGCCGCGCCCGCATGAGCATCGCACTCCAGCGCACCCCGATCATTCTCATCACCGGCCAGAAGTCGCCGGAAATCAAGGCCGAGGCGGTGCGCTGCGGAGCGAGTCACTTTATGACCAAACCGATTGATGTGCCGGTGCTGGCGAAGCTGATCATGAAGTCGGTGGGACTGGAGAAGTAACCGCTGATGGCCGAAGAAGTTCCATCCAGCGCGGACGACATCACGCGGCTCCTTCACGAGCGTGCGGCCCAGCTAGCCCGACGAGAGCGGGGTAGTGATGAAGCAACGCTGTTGCCCCACGTCGCGTTTCAGGCCGCCGGACAGCAGTTCGCGGTGCCTTTGCGCTATGTCGTCTACGCCAGTCGACTGCGTCACCTGACGCCGATTCCTGGGGGTCCGCCGTATCTGCTCGGGATTTGCGCACTCGCGGGCCACCTGGTGTCGGTGCTCGACGTAGCGGCGTTTCTGGATCTGCGACAGCGTGGGCTCAGCGACGTCGCCTGCTGTCTGGTGGTCAGCTATGAAGGGCGCGAGCTGGGGCTATGTGCCGAGCGCTTATTGGGCATCGAGGACGTGCCCGCAGCGGCGATCTCGCCATGGCAAGGCGGCTCATCGATGATTCCGCAGATGGCGACGCTGCCGAAGCTGCGACTCTTGCTCTTGGATCTACCGCAGCTCCTGTCGGACCCGCGACTGCAAGAGGAGCGGCAGTAAGCCATGGATGAGCTGCTTCGCGAAGTCATCGACATTTTCGTCGCTGAAGTACGCGAGCAGGCCGACCGCATTTCGCAGGCACTGCTGACGATGGAGCAGCAGCCGTCAACCATTCCCACCGAAATCGAAGAGCTGTATCGACAGGCTCACAGCTTGAAGGGATCATCGGCCTCTCTCGGAGTGGAGGAGCTGTCGCAGCTCGCCCATCACCTAGAAAGCGCGCTTCTGCCAGTGCGTCGCCATCGCAGCACGCTCACTGCGGAGATGGTTGATCTTGGGCTCAAGTCACTCGATGCAGTCAAGCTCCGCGTCGTTGGTCTGCTAGCCGACAACGAGGTCGGTCTGGCCGAGGTACACCGGTTCGCCGAACAGCTTGAGCAACTGGCCCAGCGTCATCCGTTGCCCGCTCCGTCCGTTGGTGCCCAGGCTGTGGTCGATGCCTCTGCCGCGCCGATTGAATCGCCGCCCGACGATCTGCGGAGCGATGACATCGGTGAGCCGATTTTCGCCGGAGCCTCCGAAGCACCTGACTCGGTGCGGGTATCGATCGAAAAGCTGGCAGCACTGATCCAACACACTGACGACCTGCGACGACTGCGAGGCCAGCTTGAGCGTCACCAGAGTGAGGTCACGACCATGCTGCGCGGGCTCGAAAAGCTCCTGCGCACCAACGCCAAGAATGGTGATCCGGATCTCAAGCGTACCGACGAAGAGATTCAGCATGTTGTGCGAGGCCTGCGAGCCATGCGACGGGATCTGCTCGACGATATCGAAGGTCTCCAGTCGACGACCGGAGAGCTGGATGATGGTCTGCGGGCGATCCAGCTCCTGCCCGCCGCCTTGCTCTCGCAGCCGCTCCATCGCGCCATCCGTGAAGCGTGCCGTTCGACCGGAAAGGAAGCGACGCTGGTTCTTCGCGGCGAAGACGTCTTTTTGGACCGCACGCTGCTCGAAGCCATCCAGACACCGCTGTTGCATGTGGTCCGCAACGCTGTCGACCACGGCATAGAGGACATTGCGGTACGCGAGGCTATTGGCAAACCGGCCGTCGGTCGCATCTCCGTCACCATCGAGCAGCGAGGCAGTCAAGTCGAGATCACCGTTGAGGATGACGGCCGTGGGCTCGACGTGACACGGATCCGCGAGGTCGCCATCAAGCGCAGTCTGCTGAGCGCGACGGAGGCTGCCCGGCTCGATGAACAGGAAGTGTACCAACTGCTGTTGCGGCCCGGCTTTTCCACCAAAGAGGAAACCACGACGCTGTCCGGTCGGGGCGTCGGTCTGGACGTGGTCAACACCACGGTGCGCAAGCTACACGGCTCGCTGACACTGGAATCGACGCCGGGAGCAGGGGCGCTGTTCGTGATCTCGGTCCCGCTCACCGTGGCGGCATCGCGACTGCTGATGCTCGAAGAGCAGGATCACACCTTTGCGCTGCCACTGCCCGCCGTCGCTCGAATTGCCCTCCCCCGTCGCGAAGAGCTGGTTCAGTTCGGTGGCCAAACGGTGTACTACATCGACGGTCAGCCGCACACGGTGCTCCGTCTGTCGAAGCTGCTCGGGCAGACGCACTCCGGTGATGTTCCGAACCGCCAGCCGCTGCTCATCTTGCGCGGTGCCAGTGGTGTCGCCATTGCTTGCGACAAGCTGCGCGGTGAAGCCGAGTTGGTGCTGAGACCGCTGCCGATCGAGTTGCGTCGCCTTCCATTGTTATCGTCGGTAGCCATCGTCCCAAGTGGTCCCGCACTATTTGTCCTGTCACCGCAAGGGCTGCTCAGTACGGTCGGGAGTCTGCGCATGGCCCATGATGCCCGTAGCCGTCGTCGCACCGTCTTGGTCGCCGACGACTCGATCACCACACGCTCTCTGCTCCGCAGCGTGCTAGAGGGTGGTGGCTATCGAGTACGGACCGCGTCCGACGGAGATGAAGCCCTGCGAATTGCCCGCAGCGAGCCGATCGATCTGGTGGTTTCCGACGTCCGAATGCCACGACTTGACGGAATCGGCCTGCTCCAGCGACTCCGTAGCGATCCAAGGACGAGCACGCTGCCGCTGGTGCTGTTTTCGGGTGCCAACAACGATGAGGATAAGCAGCGCGGCCTGTCAGCGGGAGCCAGCGCCTATCTGGCCAAAAGCGACTTTGAGCGCGGGCAGCTTGTCGACGTAGTGACGCAGTTGCTGCAGGAGGCTGGCTCATGAACCCATCTGAGCAGATCCGCCCCTGCCGAGTGCTTCTGGTCGATGACAGTGAGTCGTACCGCACCGCGTTAAGCAAACTCCTCAGTCGCGAAAAAGACGTCTCGATCGTTGGTGAAGCGTCCAATGGACGTGCCGCGCTCGATCTGACCATCCGGCTCCGTCCGGACGTGATCATCATGGATGTGATG
>CALLYL010000436.1 GCA_937859535.1 uncultured Myxococcales bacterium | reverse complement strand
GCCAAACGGCCCAGTGCAATGGGCAGCGCATTATGCCAGGGTTGGGCGACGAGAAAGTACCCGCAGGCAAGTAACAGCATGCCGCCGAGTACGGAGTAGCGATTCCCAACGAATCGATCTGCCAAGATGCCACCCAGGAATGGCGTTAAGTAGACGGCGAACATGTACCAACCGTAGGTATCCAGCGAGGCGGACTGGCTCCAACCGAGTTGTTCGTTCAAGTACAGCGTGAAGAGCGACAGCATCAGATAGAACCCAAACCGCTCTAACGCTTCGGTCACGACCAAGATGCCCAACTGCTGCCGGCGAGCGAATTCAACCTGCTGCCGCATACGCAATTGTTCCGCGGCTGCGTGTTGGGCGGCCCGCTCTACCGCTGCTAGGCGCTTCCTCTCTGCAGCTGCCCGTTCCTCAACATCAAGACTGGCTAGAAGAAACGAGCCCTCTTCCGCTGTCAGTTCACGATGATTTCGCGACCAAAGACGCGCTGTGACCAACGCGTGGCCTCGCAATACATGATCTTCGCTGCGATTCGATTCCAGCCAACGTTGCAGTGGCTCTGCAAACATGCGGTCGTTCTCCTGCTGACGGACCCACGCACGATCGAAGACGGTCGCAAATATCTGATTTCGTACAACCAGCCAGACCCCCTCTGCGTCTCTCCGCTCCGCAGCCATACCAGTCAATCGCAATGCACTCTGAATCGGATCGTGGCCGTGGGCTGCAATCGCCTCTCCACCCAGCAAGCGTCCATAGAGACGCAGCATCGGCAGTGTCCGCGGCGACCTCGCAGTAGGAGCAAAGAATTTCTCGGCATATGAAAGGTTGGTTTCGAGGACACGTCCCCTACGCAGAAACAAATGTCCTACGACCCGCTGGACTTGCTGTCTGGCATCGAGGCCCTCGACATGATTTCCGACCAAGTGCTGACACACCTTCTGGGTCATGTAAGGGTGCCCGCCGGTCCATTCATACACAGCGTCTAACAGCCCTCGTGCATCGGGACAGGAAACCAAGCCAGGAAGAAATTCATCCATCTCAGCCCTCGAAAAATCACTCAACGTGATGAAAGTCCCAATGTTGAATGGGGTTCTTGTTTCATCCGTGATCAGATCACTCGGCAGGGCGACGCCGATTAAGCAGAAACATAATCGCTCAAATTCCGCATCCTCAGCTCTTGCGTTGTAGCAAGCACGCACAGCTGCGAAGAAGTCATCCCGTGAAATCCCAGATTGTGAGAGTGTGGCGTCCAGTTCATCGACGAAGATCACGACAGGACCAGTGATCTGTTCGAGTAGCTGGCGACGCAAAAACAGAAGGAAGCGATGAACGGGCGAGTGCAATGCATGCTCGTTCCAAAATGAATCTGGACTGACCAGCCGTAGCTGCTGGGCAACTTCATCTATGATGCTGAAGTACCACTGCTCAGCTGAGGTATCTCTACTACCAATCGTCGTGAGGTCGATCGAGACGCACCGAATCTCTTGATGCTCCAAGTGCTGCTTTGTGCGCAGACGCAAGCTGGACTTGCCCATCTGTCGCGGTGCCAACACATAACAAAATTCACCTCGCATTAACGCCGTAGGTAACTCGACATCAGCACTGCGAGCGACATAGTACGCGCCTGCACGCAGAGCCCCTCCGGCTTGGAACTGTCGGATTTCTGACTGATTCATATGCATTCCCTACGACGAGTCAAGCGAAGCCAGACGGCAAATCAGCGATTGCGGCAGAGACTCTTGAAGTACTGCTCGTACAACGGACAACGAATCCGATGGATGCCCACCTCCTCCTCGATGATCAACCCGTGGCTGTACAGTTTGCAATAGTCACTGAAGGACAACCACACGCCGGGGTTCGAGATGATCGAATTGAGCACGGCAAGGAGATGGTTCTCCTCAGCCCAGCGATGAAGACTCTTGAGGTGATTGCCAAACACGCCCGCCGTGTGTCCTTTGGCAAGTAGAGACTCGACGGACTCCTCACGAACAACCGATTCATAAAATACAACCCGCAAGAGGTACGGATGGCCTCGGAGCGTTGCATCCAAGTGCTCAGCCACTGATGAAGGGAGAACGAGGTCGTATAGGGAGGCCAGCTGTTCGGTCTGTGGACGATTAAAGCCGCCGACACGAACCGGATTGGCCAACGCGAAAAACGAAGAGTGATCTAGACTATCTAACAGGGTCGGCTCCGTCGCCACTGTGACCAAGATGCGTAGTCTGTTCCATGGGTCTTGATTCGTTTGTTCGACCCACCCACGCAGCAGTGCGAAGAAATCATCTTGAAAGGAGCACCCGTGCAGACGCTCTACTTTTTCGAGGACCAGCAATGTGCGACATTGGCTCAACACATCTCGCTGAAGCAGGCGAGCTAGCTTGGCATTCGCGCTTCCGGGACGCTGCCATTGCTCATCCAGGATCGATTGGGCACGATGTGGCACCGCCTGCTCGATCGCACGTTTGGCGATGCAATAAAGAAGCGTATCGAGGGACTGAAGATGTGTTCGCTCCAAACTGCCGAAGTTGAGACGAATGACAACAACCGGAGCATCTTCCGCTAAGACTCGGCGACCGATTTCTTGGAGCAAGAAACTAGTCAGGTGCCCCTTCCCCTGCAAATAGGGCCCCTGCAGAACCACGGGTGCGCTGGCTATTCGCAGCTTGTTTAACGCCTCTAGCTCTTCTTGATCCCGATGAACATACCACGCCAAATCATACTGAGCATCAGGAGGCTGCGGCACACGATCGGAGAGAGCCGGAAACATCCTTGCGCTCAACCCACTACGCGAAACACGAGAGGCACTATCTCCAGTCGATGACACCGCTGGTGAACTCGCCTCCGCCAGCAGGTCCTCGGGGCCGTTCAGATCAAAAGCGGCGGCGATGGCGCGCAGAATATCGAACTGCCCCGCGCGGTTCGTAATGCCGATTTCCTGCCGTTCGTACCGCCGGTAAGTTCGTGCGTCGACACCGATCTTCTCAGCGGCTTGTTCCTGTGTCCATCCGCGGTCCAGCCGGAGGCGAAGCAGATGATCGCTTCTGATGCGTGTCACTTACGACCTCTGACTCCAGAATACTAGACGAGCAAAGGAAACCTGAACAGGACACAACCGGACACGAAAAAAACGGTTCTTCGCGATCCAGCGTAGGTCGGATGCATGGCCATCTGTACGTCGCGGACAGACTGCCTAGCAGGCTGTCCTATTGGCCCGACCTCACTGCGAGGGCAGCTCGTCAAGGTTCGCTTAAGCGACGGACGTAGGCCGCTTGACCTTGACGAGCCGCTCTCGCAGTGACACAGCGGGTTGCTGACCTGGCCACAACTTCTCCGTCGTCGCTGCTATCCCCCCACCTACGCTGGGTCGCGAAGCACCCAAAAAACTGCTTGTCGACGACGCCCCCCAAGACTCGGACCCTCCTGCGTGCAGTGTGAGCCAATTCAAGGCCCCCGTGCGAAGCTCGATCTTGCGGTTCCTCCGAATTGTTGCGGCCTTCAGTCGAGCGAAGGCAAGCGGCCCAGTCTAAAGCGGCAACGCACACCCTGACAGAGGCATGGGCGGGCACTCGCAAGGACTGCGCATCTAGAACGACAATGTGTCATCGTTCTGCGGTCCGGTGCGGCTGGGCCTCGTTTCGAGGTGCTTCAACGGAGTAGCCACCCCACCCCACCGCACCGTTTCCCAGCCCTTTCCCTAAGCTTGTCGCGCGATTACTTGTCGACGAAAAATTGTAATTTATATTTCGTCGAAGAAGAAGGAATCAGTCCTCGACAGCGAGCACAAGAGACAGCTACCGTAAGCGAAGGACTGGCAACCGCTTTCTTGCATCGCTGAGAATCGAGGAAGATGAATGGGGCGGGCATGGCCTCGGAGCTCATCCTTACAACAGTCCCCACGCGAGCTGTTTCATCAATTCCCGGATTCGCACGATGCGCTGTCCTTTGGCGAGATCGTTGTAGCGTTCCCAGATGGCGGAGGTGTGCCCGCTGATGGCGATGATCAGTCGCGCTCGGCTCTCATCCGGAATCGGCATCGCATCGGGAATCCGCTGCTCCCACGCCGCGAGGTCAACCAGCAGCGCCACCAATCGAAGCATTTCTGATTCCGAGACAAGTTCCTTTGGCTGGCCGACTTTCGTGCGCACCGCATGCTGGATGATCCGTCCATCGCCACGAAGAGTCAGCGTCAGTCCACCGTGAAGCCCATGCATATCGTCGTAGGTCACCGTCAACGTCTTGAGCGCGCTGCTGTCTTTGGCCAATTGTGACAGCGCGGCCTGAACACCCGCAGAATTGTGCTTCTGGGCTTCCGCTGGTTTACGCATCACCATGACCCCCAGCAATCCCACCAGCACGATCGCAAGTCCCATCGTCAGCGTTGTCTGGATCTGCATCTCCATTCGTCCTTCTGTCCCTTGGTTCTGCGTCGCTTGCCTGCTCACACTGCTCCAACACTACTACAGCTGGACCATTCGAAGCGTGCAGGACTCCCAGCTCATCATGGAACCGGCATCGGTACGCTCACAACTTGATCTTCCCCACCTCCACTGCCAGCGCTCCCGGTGCCAAGTGGGAATAGATCAACGTCATGTCCAGCGACGAGTGACCGAGCAGTTCCTTGAGCGCGAGGATGTTTCCACCCTGCTCTATCAGGAGGCTCGCAAAGGTGTGGCGCAGCGCGTGCCACGGTCTTGCGAAGTACGGACAGTCCGCTGCGGACAGGAGGTTTTGGAATGCAATCATTCCCATCTTTCCCAGCGGACAGACCAGCAGCGACGGCGCGCAGAGTGCTTTCCATTCCGTGAGTTCTTTCGCAAGCGGCAGCGGAATCGGCAGCGTCCGTGGCTTCCCATTCTTTGGGAGTCCTTCATAGGAGCGAGCCACCGTCAGTCTGTGATTCACCAGATCCACATCCTGCCAGCGCAGTCCGAAGACCTCTCCGCGCCGCAGCCCGAGGCGAATCGCGAGTGAGACTCCGATGAATAGACTGTAGTGCAGCTTGGTCGGCCTTTTGTTCTGCGCTCTCTGTTTCGCCACTTCGAGGAGTCGCTTCGCTTCCTCTGCGGACAGTCGATCGGTGCTGTACTGCCGTCGCGGTAGCGGGATCTTGGTCATTGGCGACTGCGCGATCAACTCCTGAGACATCGCCCACGAAAGCGCCGACCCAAGAGGCCGCAGACACGCCCGCACCGTATTGGGTTTGTACTTCTGGCTCAGCTTGTCTCGTGCTGCTTCGATATCTCTGCGACGCAGCTTATGCAAAGGAATCTTCCCAACAAGCGGAAGCAGCGGACGGAGTCCAACTTTGGCTGCCTCACGATAGGCCGCTGGGTCTTTTACACGCGGATGGGAAGTCGATAGGAATCGCTCACAGAGATCGGAAACCGTCAGCTTGTCATCGATCTGGAGCTCCGGACTGGTTCTTCCGTAGGCAATGTCGGCTTCGATCTGAAGCAGCAGCTTGCGCGCTTCGGAATGGGAAGACTTGCCGCTCGCCCGCATCCGCCGCGTCCCCTCTGCATCGTAGTACCGGATGTAGTAGCCGCTCTTCGTTTTGATGACCTCGCCCATCTGCGCCACTCTTTCCGCGCCCATCCCGTTTTCATCCCATCCCAGGGTGTAGGTGCGCTTCGATCGGGCCTTCCCCCGGCAAAAGTACAGAACGCCCCA
>CALLYL010000435.1 GCA_937859535.1 uncultured Myxococcales bacterium | reverse complement strand
CGCAGCAGAGCTAGGCAGCGGCTGTGCGTTCGGTGGATTCACCCAAGTGCCCGTGGGAGGCATCGATGTCCGGCTGCTCTGTGAAGAGTGGAATACTCCGACCGGAAAGCCCTGGGCCCACGAGGCAGAGCAACGGCTGAGACGATTGGTCATGCCCGCCCTGGAAAGCGGTGATCTGTTCCTCACGGTAACCTTGGTCTTCCTGGATCGTCAGTCCTTTGCCAAACTCGCTCCGCAACATTTCCTGGGTTATGAACCGATCGCAGTGCCACCTAGTGAAGACCTGCCTCCTCCCGTGCAGCAAGTGATTCTGTTCCAGGGAGAGGTCGGTCACAATCCTCACTAGAGGATTCCGTTCATGTTCCAACGACTTATCCATCGAACTGCCCACCGTCGGAACCGGTCCGCCCGGCATTGTCTTTCCCAGAATCCGCAAGCGGTTGCAATAGATAGCCCTGCGATCCGTTGTAGCAGCAGAAATTTCAGCATCTGGAACACACCTTTGGCCTCTAAGACGGAAATTCCCAATCAGATTCAGTGCTCCACGCAGGCCATTGACGAATGAGACAAAAGCTGACACTTACAAGAGGAGTGTGGTTGGCGCGTCGCAGCGGCGCGTCGATGTAAGAGATAGAGCGTGCAGTTTTTTGTAGCGCTGCCAGCAACGCATGCTCGCAGTTTGTCATAAGGAGTTGTGCATCGTGGCGATTCAAGATGAGATTCCCAAGTCCCGGCTTACGCTCACGTATCGGACGACGATCAACGGCGCGATGCAGGATGTTTCGCTGCCATTTCGAATCCTCGTGCTTGCCGATTTTTCTCTGGGTACCTCGACCGATCGCAAACTCGATCTGGCCGAACGCAAGCTGCGTCCGCTGACCGGTCGCAACCTTGATCCGCTGATCAAGGATATGAAGATGCGGCTGCGAACGACTGTGCAAAACTGCATCGACCCAGACAACGCTGAGACAGTCGATGTGGACATTCCGATCGATGGGATGAAGTCATTTTCTCCGGATCAGATCGCGTACAATATCGTTGCCGTTGCGAGACCTGAGATCACTTCCCTTCTTCCGATGGATAGCGCCAGGGAATGGTCCCGACCGCGCCTCCTGATCTAGCAAATGCCCCTACCGCGCTCCTCATCGTCGCGGGTCCAGCAACCTGCGCAACCCAACCTCGAATTCTGATCAGCCCATCCGCTGCGACGGCCAAATCTGGAACTCATCTGTCCATGATGCCCGATACCGATTGGGAACAGAGAGTCTGAGAGCTGAGTCCCAAGAACTCCTGGAACAAGGATAGCTCCTGCTCCAATCCTCGGCGAAAAGCTGCTTCGCGGGGACGATTCCCAACAAAGCGAAGGTCTACGTCCAGAGTTCCCTCGCGGACAGAGAGGTTGGCCGCACCGATGACCTGGTCACGAAACAGCAGCGGTAGCGCGTAGTAGCCAAGTTTACGCTTTGCAACCGGAGTGTACGCTTCAAAGCGATACTCCCAGTTCCAGAGCAGCGCGAATCGTCGTCGATCCCATACCACCGGATCAAACGGTGCCAGCAACCGCACACGAGCATCGCCATCATCAGAAGCCAGCAGAGCAGAAGTCTCGTTGTCCGGCCAGATCCAGTCCTCCGAATCAATACGCTCCCGACGCAGCTCACCACTCACCACAAGTCGCTCGAGCGCATCCTTCGTGGTCACCGTCACAGGCCCACGCACCGCCCCCAACACCTGACGCAAGCTCTTTAGCGGCATCGGCGCATACAGGGCAATCAGCAACCGACAAAGTCCTTCGGCTCGCGTGTGATCCGGCAGCGGTCGCTGTCGACCGTCTTCAGCGGCGCATTCGTATACTCTTTGTCCGGACTCACGCCGCGCAATACGCAGCAAACCTTGCAAGTGGAGCGCTTCAAGCATCATGGTTGTCTGGGAAGACTGACCACCCCAGCCGTTCTCACAGGTGTCGCTGCCGAGTTCCCTTTCTACCGCACGCGGATGGACCATTCCCTGCTTCCGAACGAACCGGAGCACCGACTTTCGCAGCGATACATGGCCATCTAGAAACTGCTGCCAGTGTCCGCTAAGCGGTCGAGGATGCAGAAGACGAAGGTGCTGGCTCGGTAGAAATCCGTAAACGTGCAGGACGTCTTCACACAGTGGAAGTTGAGGATACTGCTGCTCCAACTCTCCGGCCCGATACCCCTGGACCCGCTGGCGTAAAATCAGATCCTGGGCTCGCGCAGGGGCCCGAATCGGATCGGCTTGCACAAATCCGATTCCGGACACCGCATCAAGGATGGAAGGGAAGGACTTCAGCGAGCGCGTCGTGGCAAAACTCCGGAGGGAGTGAATCGTCGGGATCCTCATGACTTACACCCACTAATTCAACACCATGCCTTTGCGATGAGGAAACGCTCCGGTCACACCGGAAACCGCGAGAAGCGCCTGGGCAAACTCAAGCAGCAGATTGGGCGAAGGGACTCCGCTGTCGTCATAGATCATCAGCTCAAAGGCGAGCGCCTCAGGCGGAAGCTCCAGCGTGCGCATCTCATCGAGCCGCAGATCCCACATCAACGGTGGTTCCTGCCGCGCCACTTCACAAAGCGCCGCCGACAGCATCTTGAGCGCGGGCGTATCGTCAAAGGTCAACCCCAAGATTGCGCAGTCATCGCCGCGCTCGGGATGCCCCTGACACGCCGCCATCGTCATCACCCCGGCAAACAGATGCATGATTTCGACGAGTGGCTGCACTCCATCATCGATCTCCGGCTCTGTCCCAAACGCCTCTCGTTCCGCGCTAAGCCAGTTCGCTGAATAGAACGTG
The DNA here is from genome assembly GCA_937859535.1 of uncultured Myxococcales bacterium. Taxonomy (GTDB): domain Bacteria; phylum Myxococcota_A; class Polyangia; order Palsa-1104; family JAEUJZ01; genus JAEUKA01. The sequence continues at coordinate 10,620 of CALLYL010000435.1, read as the reverse complement.
CTCACGAGTTTCTCTGTCTCGACTGGCTGGGCCTTGGTGCCCCACGTCAGGTACGTCGTCCCATCCTGCCGCTGCCACACTTCCCATCGTCGTAGCTTCTGATCAGTGGTCTTGTCCATGTTGGTTCGTCTCTTGTACCGCGTTCTGGGGCGCTACGGTCAGTCATCTTTGCCGCAAGTACCAGCGGAATCCACCAGCCGAGCCTGCGATACATCTGCTCCCTGGTATGCAGGGTCTACACACCGTGGACAAGCAGGGATTGCTGTGTCCATCGGCACGGCGACGCTCCCACTGTGAAAAGAGTCCTACTCGCTGCTTGATTTTGGCAAGACACCTGTCTACCATTTATTGTGGGTTCTAGTCGGCAGGCGTGCCTTAGCTTAAGTCGCCAATTGTCTTGAGGTGATTCTATGAAAGTCACTGATATCGACCTGAGGAAGATGCTCTTGTTTGAGCCTGATTCAGGGCGACTTCTGCTGGGAAAGGAGCGCTACCTACTGTTCAGGCAAGAGGCCTTCGCCATGCTGCGGAAGGTACTCATGGATCAGCTCGGACCCCAGCTCTTCCGCTCGATCCTAAGCCAATTTGGCTATCGCTGTGGATACGGTGACTACGCCGCGCTGAACAAGGACTTCGAGTGGGACAGCGAGGTGGACCGCATGGGAGCGGGTCCGGTGATGCACACGTGGGAAGGCATCGTTCGAGCCGACCCGACGTTCCTAGAATTTGACCGTTCGCGAGGCCACTTCCACATGAAGGGAACGTGGAAGAACTCGTATGAAGCAGAGATTCATCTCCAGCAGTTTGGTCCAAGTCAGGCGGCAGTCTGTCACACCCTCACCGGCTATGCATCAGGTTGGTGTTCCGCCTTCATTGGCTTTGAGGTGGTCGCCATCGAACCGACCTGCATCGCACGCGGCGACAGCATCTGCACCTTCCACATTCAGCCACCGTCGGCATGGGGGCCGGAGGCCGCCCCCTGGAAGGACTCGCTCAACACCACGGACTACTCTCTGTCCAAGGAACTTGAGCTAAAGATTGCCACCATTGAGCACCAAGCCCAAGCCATTCGCGAACTCGCGACACCCGTGATCGAGATTTGGGATGACATCTTGGCGCTTCCGATCATTGGACAGCTCGACGCTGAACGCGGTGCAGATCTCCTCCAGAGCACACTCTCTGCCATTACGAATCACAATGCGAAGTGCGTAATTTTGGACATCACTGGCGTCGAGCAAGTTGACACAGGTACCGCCGGGCAGATTGTCAAAGTAGTGCGTGCCGCAGAGCTATTGGGGACACGCTGCGTTCTGACAGGTGTGCGTTCCCAGGTAGCACATACGCTGGTTGGTCTTGGCATTGAACTCGGCGGTGTTCGCACACTCCGCACGCTCAAAGACGGTCTCCGCGACTGTATGAAGTTCCTACAAAAAGGTCGCAACTAGTCGACTTCCTACATCATCCACTGATGGTCATCGGACCTATCCCATCGGCAGCCTCCTGAGTCATTCACTTCCCGCACACTGCCGGGGACCGGTCCGGACTGCAAACTTCCGACGGAAAGAGACTGCTGAATATTTTCGCGTACAACATTCCGAAGGTGCGCGCCCTTCTTATGCTCAAGCAACTGCTTCTTGAGACCCAGGCCAGCATCGATAACCGCAAAGAAATGCGGAAAATTGTTCAGGAATTGTACAGCAAGCCGGAATCCGTTCACGAACTGGCAGGCAAGCTAGATGATTTCCAGGGACTGCGGCTGCCAGCGAAGAGTCAGTCGAGCACCGGCAATCCGACGAGCGGGAACTAAGGGAGAAGCGCCATGGCCAACGACAAGACGACAACTGAGGACATTGTTTCACGCCTTCTCTCTAGTATGCGAATTGAACACAGTGAGAGCACGCACACGGCTCTCATCAAACCGGGCTTAGAGCCAGCCAGCGAGCCAGAAAAGATCTCGGCAGAGGACCGATTCCTATCTGGGCTTGCCGCACTGGTTCTCAACGTCGACAGCAACAATGGTCGCTTCGACAAGGGCAAAGTCCTGGAAACCGTCGCGAAAATCGACAAGATTGTGCAGGAACAGGTCAATGCCGTCCTGCATGATCCGGTGTTCCAGCAGATGGAGAGCACCTGGCGCGGCCTGGAAGATCTGGCGAGCAACGTCAACTTCAAGGCCGACATTGCGATCGACATGCTCGATGTCACCAAAGAGGAAATCTTTGAGGACTTCGAAAACAACTCGAGCGACATTTTCGGTGCCGCGCTGTTCGACAAAGTCTATGTGGCGGAGTACGACCAGTACCCGCACACGTGCCTATACTGCTGAAAGATCAAGGGGTTGGGGATTCGAGGGAATGGTCCAGGAATGGAGCGGCACTGACAGAAAACCCCACCGTAATCTGGCCGGGATTCTTTCCGCTGCTGGGCCACTCGATCACAGGACGTTTGATCACAGACGGCTGCGCAACCATCAACTGCCGGGCACTGCTTTCGTCGGTGATGCTCTGGCGCACACTGTCTGCCAGCTTGCGCCAAGTCTGTCCTTGGCGATTCAGCAGAGACTCCCAACCCACTACCTTGCACCACACCTCCAGTCGGTCGAGCGGCACGCCAGACTTCTTAAAGTCGTGAAACGTGTACTCCAGCTTTTGGTCCGAAAGCCATGTTCGCGCTCGCTTCACAGTGTCACAGTTGGGAATCCCGTAGACCTTCATCATCATCCTCTCGTTTCAGTCTTGGCCACTTGGGTTGGTGTTACTGAGCCCAGTTTGATTCCAACCAATCGAGCGAAACCGGGGCCTGCCGCAGCGCGACGTCAAGCTGACGAATGGCACCTGTCGCATCGGTATTCGGATCCGCACTGCCGTAGGCGCGAGCATACAGAACCCAAGCCGACAGTTGGAAGTGGTGAAGCAGTGACGCAAAACGGTGGCCCACAAACGACTCCAGCGCGGCCTGTGCTTCCTTGGCATCTGTGCACTGAAACAGAGCCATCGTCACATCCAAAAGTAGCGCCCGGAGATCCTCGAAGGCTCTCTCTGGATCGCGTACTACGTCATCCATCAACGCCGCAAAGGAGTCTCTGGACAGACCGGCTTGTTCTGCGGCCTCTGCCATGATCGGAACCTGGCTGGACACGAAGTCAGAGTCCGGAGCATTGCTAAGCAGTCGCCCCACCAAGTACAGATCAAACGCGCTCGCGATCGACTCCGCAAAAAAGAGCGCCGCCGCCGACTTGGCCGCTGCGGCACCGACGATCTTTGCGAGATGAGTAGAAACTGCATGATGCCAGGCGACATGAGCCACCACATCCGCAGCCAGATGCCGATCACAGAGGATGTCGGCCCCCTGATCCGCATTCCAGTAGGTCAGGTTCAAAAACACCGTGCGATCCCAGCTCGCGACCGCCCCATCGGCCGGGATCAGGAAGCGATGGCCCGAGCGGCGCAGCAATTTCTTGAGAGTTCCGTAGAGCGCAACATGTGAAAAGGAGTCCTCATCATCAATGGTCAGGTCGTCTAAGGAAACGCTTGCAAGTGGCATCGCGGCACCATACGCCATCAGCCAAGTCTGTCGCTACCAACAATCACGAAATTGTGAGCGACAACTCCCATCATGGCGGACTCGACCGATTCCCCGGGTGAATCCAACGCATGGGGAATGATCTGATGGGCTTCAGCGACGGGGTAGGAGTACGACCAGTACGGCGGCCGCCCCTTCGGAATGATCCTTGGCAACTACGAGTTCAAGCACACGCCGGGCGATCTGTTCTGGCTGCGCAGCATGGGCAAGGTCGCCAATGCCAGTCACTCGCCGTTTATTGCCAGTGTTCATCCACAGTTCTTTGGCTGCCAGACCGCCGATGAAGTCGAAGCCATCAAGAACCTTGAGGGTCTGCTCAGCCATCCCAAGTATGGCGCATGGAATACGTTCCGTGACTCGGATGAGGCCTGCTACATCGGCCTGACCTTCCCACGGTTCATTCTGCGCAAGCCCTGGCATCCCGAAACCAATCCAGTTCCCAACATGAACTTCAAGGAGGACGCAAACGGGGAAAGTGACAAATACCTGTGGGGAAATGCGGCCTGGCTGTTCGCTCGCAACTGCGCTCGATCGTTCGCGCAGAGCGGCTGGTGCCAGTACATTCGCGGCCCCAAGGGAGGAGGCATCATCACCGGACTGCCCGTGGACACCTTCAACGTCCGTGGTCAGGAGGAGATGAAAGTTCCCGTTGAGATTACCATCCCGGACTATCGTGAGTTTGAGTTCGCCAAGTGCGGCTTTGTGCCCCTTGTGTATCGCAAGTCCAGTGCGGACGCGACCTTCTTTTCGGCTCAATCAGTCAAGCTCCCGCGTAAGCTCAAGGATCACAAAGATGCCGAGAACGCGCAGCTTGTCTGCAACCTCTCCTACACCCTGTCTATCACTCGCATCGCCCACTACGTCAAGAGCATCATGCGTGACAACATCGGCAGCACGGCAGATGGTCCCTATATCCAGAAGTCTCTCAACGGCTGGATTAGCAACTTCGTGACCACCACCGTGAATCCTGATGACTTGACGCTGCGCGCGTTCCCCTTCAAGGCAGCAGAGGTCAAGGTCGAGCCCAAACCCGGTCAAATCGGCTGGTACAAGTGCGAGATCTCGGTGCTGCCACACTTGCAGTTTGAAGGAATGGACGTCGAGCTGCGGCTAGAGTCGCGACTCGGATAATTTTGCAGGATCGGTAGGGAGGACTCGCTCCCTCCGATTGAGAAGTGGGCTGGCGATGAGACAAGAGCGGAGCATCGACTAGGACGCGATGTTCCGCCAGGGAGTATCTGCCCCGTCGGGGAAATGCGCAGAGAGTTCCCTCTATCGAGGACAAATCGCGGGAAACCGCGACGTGAAACACGGATGCACGGCCCAGTGGCAAGCTGGGCGACCTAGTCGTTCCGAAGTGCCGGACCTGTACGCAGCATTTCAAAGTGAGGGATATTGTCTTCCAGATATTCTTCTCCGATCACTTGGAACCCCAGCTCGCCGTAGAACTTGAGCAGGTAGGACTGCGCGCTGATCCGAATGCCTTGGCCCGGGAATCGTCGCTCGCAACCGATGATTCCTTCGTGCATGAGTTGCCGCCCAAATCCGCGACCACGACACTCTTTCGTTGTCAGCACCCGACCAATGGACGGTTCAGGATAAAACACACCGGGATGCACGGATTTTCGGCCTGGATCGACCACGCGCAGATAGCCTACCAACCGTCCTTCGATTTCACCCAGCAGATGCCATGAATGCACGTCTAGCTCATCGGCATCCTGATAGGGACAGTTCTGTTCGACCACGAACACAGCTTGACGGGCGGCAAGTACCGTGTGCCATTGCGCTGCGGTTAACTCGGACAAGCGCGTCCAACGGAAATGGATGTCACACATGGATCTGCATCTCGGATTGACGCTATGGGTAACCCAGAATCGCCGGAAGGAGGGAGGGAAATGTGACCCATTGGCTTTTCATACGGACTTTCACCAACTCCTGAGGCTGCTTCGGCTTGGGATCGAGCGCGGAAAGTGGTGTCTCAACCTGCTCGCTCTAAATTTTGTCTTCCCGCCCACTTCCCAAACCTGCTCTCAAGAACATTTCTCGACGAAGGATATTCTTTCGATCTTACGCCAGGGAGTATCTGAGAAATGGCGGTTGAATTTTCAAAAGACTGTGACAAAGACCAAGGCTTTGACTTCAAGCAGGATGAACACAAGACGTTCGGCTACATCAACACGCTGGTGATTGGTGACGTCGAGATTCCCGCAGATATCAAGGTCATCGAAGCAACAGCAGACAGCGGCATCAAGATCAAAGCCGGTGGAGCGGGCGGAGAGAGTGGTGGCGACAGCGCTGGCCTCTTCAAGAAGCCGGTCGTGGCCGTTCTCAAGGGCGCACAGACCTGGAACACGCTGCCGACCGATACGCTCAAGTTCGAGGGTCTCATCTCGACCTCGAACATGCAGACGATCTCGATGCTGACGATGCAGAGTCTGTCCAAGATTGTCGTGCACTTTTCCTTCGTGATCTACGAATACGATCCGGTAGCGAACCTCTACTTTCCATCGTTCTGCTCGAAAGCAGGTTCCACTCCGACCGGCGCTGCACCGGGCAAGGCTGCGGGTATCAGTGGCTTTGGCAACGATCCCAACGCAATTCCCATCTACGGAGTGCTCGGCAAGGACAATCCCACGGGTGCGTTCCAGATCTCGGCATCGACTCCGATCTCGGGTGATGCGCCGCTCGGCCTGAAGGTCCACGACTTCAAGCTGCACGTTGCACCGCCGACCGCGAAAGAGCCGCAGCAGATCAAGATCCAGACCTCGAACACCAACAAGATGATCAAGGGCTGGGGTCTTCCGCAAGGCTAGTGAACAGAGGGAGTTGCTCTGTTGCGACTCCTTGGTTGTGATGGAGGGCTCATGCCACCTTTGGTGTGAGCCCTCCTTTTGCTTGATGCAATGAGAGGATGGGGGGATGGACAACCTGAAGCTGGCAAGAGTCAAGTGGTACCTGGGGCAGACACTATTGCCCGAACACTTTGCAACCCAAGAGCAAGCCCTTACCGCCGAGTCGGATATTCGGGCACGACTACATGGACTGCCATGCTTCGGAATCGGTCCACTCAAATGGAATGACAAGCTCCTCGAAGAAGGAGTTCTTTCCCTCTCTTCGCTCACCGCCGTACTGCCGACCGACGGCAGCGGCTATCTACTCATCGACATTCCAGGCAACGCGATGGTTCAGCCGCTGTCGCTCAAAGCGAGTGGCGCAACCCGCGTCTCTGTCTACCTCCATATCTTGGAACAGACCACCGATGCCACTGGCGTTCGCATGTATGAAGGCGACCCCAAGGTTGTGCAACGCGTCCTGTTCCGCGCTCTGCTCTCGATCGAAAAGGATGTTGACCGGTCGATTGGAATGATCAAGTTGGCCGAGTTGCAAAAGGAAGCAACCGGGGGTTGGTCGCTTCACCCGGACTATCTGCCTCCGCTGCTGCAAGTCGGACCCAATCCATTTTTGCAAAAGCCGCTGGCGCTGCTGCTCGAACGAATAGAGACGCTAGAGCCCCGATTGGTCGCGCAGCTTCAGGATACATTCCTTCGTCCAGACCGACTGGCAGTCACCCGGCGAACACTCGCTGAACTTCAGGAAGTGCTATCGCTGCTGGCCGATGCACGGCATGGTGTAAATCGTCATCCCTACTATCTGTTCGATGCCCTGCGCAGCTTCTATCTGCAGCTCTGCTGCTACCATGAGGTGCTCCCAGAACAGTCTTCCTATCCCTATCAACACGATGCCTTGGCTCAGTGTCTAGGACAGCTCCTCTCAAGGCTCGCGCATCGCGCCCAGATGTTCAGTCTACAGTCCAGTCATCTCAAGTTCCTCAAGATGAACGGACTGTTCCGTCTGAACGCACTGCCCGAGGAGATGCGGACTGCAACCGAGGTCTATCTGCTCATCCAGCGCCCCAGTGTGCACGACCGCGTAAACATCGATGAGATCAAGCTGGCCTGCACTTCTCGTCTGGCCTTGGTCCATCGGCTGGTGCTCAAAGGAGTGCCATTCCGACTCCTAGAGAGAGTTCACTTTCAGCACTCCTTTGGTCCAGAAATGGACTTCTACCAACTCACTCTCAACGAGGAGTGGCAACACGTCTTACGCGAAGGTTCGGTCGCCTTCTACCAACCGCCAGCACTAGAAAAAGTGAACGCCTACCTATTCTGGAGATAGAACCGCGTGGGCTTTTTCAACCGATTCCGCGAGCTGCCGCAGGGTAACTCGGAGCTCGACAGCGTTCTGGAGAACTTGCATCACCTACTGAACGCACGCGAAGGATATAGCTCTGTGATCCGCGACTACGGACTTGGGCAGTTATACGCTCAACCCGATACCATCCATGCTGTGCGGAGCTTGTTGCGTGAAATACTGGATGATATCGCACAGTTCGAACCTCGGCTGAAGGTCTCGTCTTTGGAGACGAAAGGACGCGACAGCAACATGAAGCTACATCTTGAATTGATTGGCATTGTGGGCGGCATACGATACCTGTTTAAAGTGAAGTTCGATCAGATATATAATCAATTCTCAGTAGATTCAGCACATGACATCAGCACTTTGGAATGAATTCCTGAACAAATCTCCGACGTTCAATGAACAGTTGGATGTCACTCTCGAACTAACCATTGATGGCACCGTCATCAAGGTTTGGGGCGCGAATGTAAAAAACTTTGAGTTAGAGCTACTTAGCTATGGTTTCAGTGGCTGTCTGGACTTCTGGGTCAACGACGACGTGGACATGGACGGCGACAGCGACGACGCGCTCAAGGAGCCGTTTCAAACGGTCAAGCTCGTCGAAGTGAAGCTCGAAATCCGCGTGCTGCGACCCGATCGCAAGGACGTAGACCGCGACCCAGATCCCTTGATGATTCAAGGCTATGTGACCGAAAAATGCTTATATGAACAGGCCAACCGGCGGGGCAAAGAGGCACCCATTGCAGCGCGTCGTTATGGAATAAGATTCTGCGATGCAGCGCGCTTCTTTTGGGAACAACACTTCCCATGTGAATTATATACCAAGAAGTCGATGCAGGATGTGCTCGATGCGCACAAGGGCGAGAAGATCAAGCTGGTGTACAACAGTCAAGTTCTTTCGACCCAGAAGCCATTGATTTATGTTGGCCTAGAGCGTGATCGTGTAAAGCCTGCCAGTTTTTATGATTTTCTGATGTGGTACGTCGATACACATAACTTGCTATTGAGGTACGACTTTAAGGAAGACCAATACACCATTGAAGACGAAAAGCCGCAGGACGGCGAGCCGGTGGCCATGGACTTCGAGGATGCCTTCGAGTTCATACAGCGATTTCCCAACGTGCCGCGCTGGAAGCCGCGTATCCACAACAGCTACACCGAGTCACCGGCCACTCAGCCTATCGACAACACGGAAGTGGTGGCACCACTGTCGCAGGATTTCCTGGTGCGGACGTCCCTGACTGGTCAGGTCGATGCCAAGGTTACGCTGGAAACGGCCCGTCTAAAGCTGCCGACTCCTGAGGTCCACCTCGCGTGCGATCGCTATCCGGGGCGGATGATCATGCCGTGGGACTTGATCGATGTGACGCAAGATCCACAATGGGATCTCGCGGCCATTGCGGTACCGGCAGTTGCACTATCGAAGAAGTGTCGCTGCTACCGAGTCTATCTGCTCTCGCGTGCGCAGAGCCAGGGTCAGTCTCGACGAGAGATCGGCTCGATGAGTGAGTTCGAGATCAAGCTGTACTTTGAGTTCGAACCGATCGACGACAAGCTATTTCGGCTGCCCACGTACGTGACTCCCACCTATCCCAGCTTTGTGGAGGGAAAGATCGTCAGCACGATTGGTGCCGATGATGAAGAGACGTACGACATCGAGACAGACTCCGAAACCAACCTGGATTCCTACAAGGTCAAAGTACCACTGTGGGCCGACCAAATTGTGCAGGCTCCGTTTGAACCCCTGCGGATGAGTGGTCATTTCTACTTCCCTGCTTACAAGAACGAGCGGGTGATGGTGGCCCTCGAACTGTACACCGCACGAATCGTAGGATTCCTAGACTGGCGCGTCGAGGGACGGCTGCCCAAAGAAGGTCAAGGGAACCATCTACTGACCGGCAAAAAGCCTCTGTCTTCCACATCGATCAGCCACGTCTATGAAGATGACAAGCCGGTCTTCACGATCATTCGCAAGAATGAAAAGGATCACCAGACCATTCAGGCCAAGGAGGGATACCTCCTCATCGAAGTGAAAGAGGAGCAGTAGTCCCATGGGCACGCTGGTATGTCGCATCGAGCTAGACAAGATGACCGGTGCGAAGGTCACGATCGAAAACGCGGATGGAAAGATCACCCAGACCATTCACATGGATGGGACCAAGATCACGACCAAGGTAGCAGGAGAACAGGACACCAGCACCATTGAGCAAGTGGCCGATGCGATCACAGTGACGGTGAAGAATTTCACCCTGGATGCAGAAACGATTCTGTTCAAGTCAAGCAAGACCTCGACCTGGACCAGTCAGGACACTCTCGACGTCAAGAGCGCGAAGGCCATGACGCTGAAGAGCGATCAGACGCAAGCGTTTGAAGCGACTCAGGACGCCACCTACAAAGGGATGAACGTCGAAATCAAAGCCCAAACCGGACTGAAGGAAGAAGGGGTCAATGTTTCGATAAAGGGAACCGCTGATCTCAAGGCAGAAGCACCTCAACTGGCGCTGAAGGGCACGGCTTCCGCCAAGCTGGAAGGTGCGATGATCGACATCAAAGCCAACGGAATGTTGACTGCAGAGTCATCGGGTATGACCACGCTGAAGGGATCAATGACCAGCGTGGAGGGTTCGCTTGTCAAGCTGGGGTAATGGATGGGGCGCGACATCTTAGAAAAGCACCTGGTTGCGGAGCTAAAGACGCTGGAAGACTTCCGCCTGCGTCATGGGCAGCGCCATCCTCATGGTCGGGTCGAACGTGAAGATCCCGATGTCCGCCGAATGATTTAAGCGCTGGGCTTCTTTTCGGTGCGAACGCGTCTGGCGACCATGCGCAACCTGCAAGCGA
>CALLYL010000434.1 GCA_937859535.1 uncultured Myxococcales bacterium | reverse complement strand
TGACAGGTGCGATGGGCAGACAACGAACCACCGCTGCGCATGGTTTTTCGAGTGGGCCTTGTGGCACGGCTCTCAAACTCAGCTCCTCTGAATCAGACGACCGTTGTCGGTTGGCCGACTCACACCCAAGACCTTCCGCAGCCAACACCTTGAGGGCTCCGCAGTCACCAAGTCGCCTTGCCGAGAAGGAGACCACGGCAGTGCATGATCAGGAACAGCGTCCCGACATTGGCGACAATGAAGGCCTTCCGTCATGCCACCCGTCATGTTGTGTCACTAGTGCTCGCCGCGAACCAACAATGACCCGTGTGACCAAAGCGCCGGTGTGACAAAACGACAGCCCTGAGGACTTGGTCCGCCAAACGGGGAACGACCGGGGTGGAGGTGGAGGCTGGCTACGAGCGAGCACGCCGAGCTCCCGGATCAACGCCAAATGAGCAGCCGACTACGGATGGAACACCGACTGCCGAAAGGAGCGACGACCTTCTGGGGTGAAGGAGTCGGGACGATAGACCGAATCGTGTAGCGTCCACCGTGTTGAGGAGTCCGCCCAAAGGGTAGGTGATGAGGTTGTCAGCAACAGCATCGGCTCTGACTATTACGGACCGCATGACCGAGCGGGCACGCTCGGTTGACGCGCGCGCCGCCACGCGCCCGGATATTCTCCCGCAATATGACGGCTACGCCCAGTACCCGCGCTATTTGCAGCGCGCCAAAGGCGCGTATGTCTGGGATGTCGATGGAAATCGGTACATCGACTTCTGCCTTGGCTACGGTCCGGTCATTTTGGGTCACGGCGACGAACGAGTAAATGGCCGAGCCGCCGCCGCGACGGCGAATGGTGGGTGCTTCGCGCCGCTATGGAGCCCGCTACAAATCGAGCTAGCCGAGCTACTGACGAGCGTGATACCCGGTGCTGAGATGTGCCTTATGCTCAAGACCGGCTCTGACGCTACATCAGCCGCTGTTCGACTCGCCCGTATATACACTGGCCGAAGTGCCGTTTTGCGATGGGGATACAATGGTTGGCACGATTGGTCGGTCGAGCAGGCGGCAGGAGTGCCGACATCAGTCAGGGAGAATAGCAGGGCGTTCGACTTCAACGACCTCGACGTCCTGGAATCGTTGCTTAGCCACGGCAACGACAAGGTTGCGTGTGTAATCACAATGCCGTTTTGGGACGATCAAGTTGAGGCATCGCACCTGTCGAGTATAGGAGAGGTAGCGAGGCGCAATGGTGCCCTGTTCGTTCTTGATGAGATGAGGTCGGGCTTCCGGGTTGCGCTCGGTGGTGCGCAGCAGTACCTCCACGTCCAAGCTGACCTAGCTGCGTACGGCAAGGCGATGGGGAATGGACACCCGATCTCGGCGTTGGTCGGACGTAGGGATATTCTATCAAAACTGAGCGACACAAAAGTTTCGTCAACCTACTTTGCTGAGCCCGGATCCATGGCAGCAGCTATCGCGACGATCGAGATCCTTCGTGATACGGATGCTCTAGACCACGTATGGCGACTTGGCGAAGTGTTTCAGAACGGACTCAAGACTCTGACGTCACGGTTCGGATCGGCTATCGAAGTGGTCGGCTACCCACCGATGCCGTTCATGCGTTTCCAGTCTGAGGACGCGACGACACGCTTCGCGGTCGAGCAACATTTCTATTCCAAGACCACCGCCGCTGGCCTCTTGTTGCATCCAAATCACCAATGGTTCTTGTCAGCCGCACACACGACAGGTGATATCTATCAGGCGCTGGAAGTAATCGAGCTGGCTCTTGAAACGCTCTAGCCGCAGGCTGGGCCATGGGCCTGACCTGATGTCCGTCATCGTTCTCGCTCACTTCGATGCGCTGACTGGAGCCGAGTAGGTGGAGTGTCAGGAGCTATTGGAGTTGCTGTTGGCGGCCGCTAGAAGAGTAGACGAGGCGATCAAACCGCTTGCGTGCCAGTACGCGGCGGTCCCAGACCCATCGCAACAAGCAGCGAACGCGGCAGACGCTTTGGCAGAGTCGGCCGCGCTCAATGTGCTCCTGAGCGCGGACGTGCGCGTACTCTCGGAAGAGGCGGGCTGGCTAGGTCAAGGTTCGGCCCTAGTTGTTCTCGATCCAATTGATGGCACCGACAACCTGACTCGGGGGATCCCGTTCTCGGGCCCTTCGATCTGGGCCAGAACCAAGCAAGGGGCCTGCGCGGCAGTGGTTACCAACGTATTCACGGGGCACACATTCTGGGCTACCTCAGGATCCGGTGCCTTTCGAGACGACCAGCGTCTAAGCGTAGCGAAGTCTCGCGTCCCCGACGTCATGATCGTGGGTGGCGAGTACCAGCCCCTCCATGGCCTGTTTGGACGCGATCTCGGCGCTACTGCGCACTCGTTGTGTGCAGTAGCTGAAGGTAGGCTGGCTGGATACCGAACCCCCGCCCACTGCCCTGATCGTTCCTGGGATCTCATGGCTGGCCTAGTTATTGCAGGCGAGGCGGGCTGCATCTTGGGTGGTATTGAAGGCGACAGAAATCCTATGGACGATCCCCTCAGTGAAAATTGGGTTGTGGTCGCCCCGGAGATGGCGTTCGCCCGTTTGTCGAGTCGGCCACTTTGACAGCCGGTCAGCCGAGTGTGGGACACGTATCTCAGGCCACTCACCACTCTATGAGCCACCAATTGCGACCGCGGTCAGAGTCGAGTGGAGGGGATCAGCTCAAGTCCCCTGAGCGGACAGGGTCACGACAGTGGTAACCTTCGCGAATGAACAGCGAGACTGCCGATATCGACATGAACGACCCGCCTCGCCTTGTCACCATAGAGACGACGAGTCGCTGTAACGCCCGATGCGTCTTCTGCCCCAACAATGCTCTCAGTCGTGATAAGGGCTCTATGTCGACTGAGTTGTTTGAAAAAATTATCGAGGATTGCAAACAGTTTCCCCTCTACGAGATCGAGCCATTCTTGCAAGGAGACCCTTTTTCAGACCCACAGATTTTGGACCGCTTGGAGTACATTCGAGGACATCTCCCCGATACTAGGCTGCGTCTCTATACAAATGCCTATGGACTGAACGAAAGGAAGGCAGACCGACTTGCGTCTATTGGACTCGATGACCTAACGATAAGTATCAACACGCTCGATTCGGCGCGTTACGAGGCAATGATGGGCATTCCGCTCGCTCGAACTCTCGCAAACGTAGAGTACTTGTTGTCCGATAGGATTCGCGGGCAACTTGGGGCACAAATTACGCTACGAATGACCTGCTTCGATGACACAAGCCTGCATGAGCAAGACGAGTTCTTGCGATTTTGCGAATCCCGCGGAGTAGAATCAAGTATCAGTGGCCTATACAATTATAAGGGTCATATCTACAGCGACCTGCCGGTGCCGAGTTACGGGTGTGAGCATGTCACAAGGCTCGACATTCTCGTAGACGGTTCAGTCACTCTCTGTTGCATGGATCACAATGGCGAATACGGCTGGGGGACCGCGCGAGATCTTTCAGTCCTGGAACTCTACAATCACCAAGTAGCGCGGCGGTATCGCGATTTGCACCGCACAGGTAGGCGCGAAGAAGCGGACCCCTGCGGCACCTGCAACATGTTCTGGCCGCTCCTGGACGGCCTAAGCCCAGAACAAGAGGCGCTGACTCGGGCTGAGTTTGAAGCGTACGTGGTGAAGAACGTGCCGATTGGTCGTCGCCGCCCAAGCGGCTCAGCCACACTCGGCAACCTTCACTCACAGCAGGTGTCAATCGGTCGACGAACGGTTGACTCTTGAACACGACTCAGGGCGCTGGTGAGGTCGTAGAGTCCACAAAATGGGGCGATACCACTATGAGGACTCGCTCCCTGTGACTGATCGATGGCGCGAAATCTGGGGATTAAGGAGCGGGTACGAAAATTTAGCTGCCCTCGAACGCGCCATTCAGTTAGATGGTTTCGACAACGTCGGCGACGCCATCTCGGTTGACGATTGGCGCAGATACGTGCTTTCAATGGCTGAGCGAATGAAAATTCAGTCAGGTGCATCCGTGTTCGAAGTCGGATGCGGAGCTGGCGCATTTCTGATCCCCCTAGATGAGTTGGGAACGAGCATCGGAGGGATCGACTACTCACCAAGTCTTATCGAGGTCGGGCGTTCACTGCTTCCCTCTGCTCGGCTCGAAACGAGCGATGCGATCGATCTCGATGTGGATGAGGCGTATGATCACGTGTTTTGCCATAGTGTCTTTCAATATCTGGAGACCCATGATGTAGCTCTTCGGGTCTTGAGTCGGATGACTCGAAAGGCGCGCAAGTCAGTAGGGATCCTCGATGTCTCGGATGCATCCCTTCAAGAGCAGTCCGTTTCGGCGCGTCGCGCTTCCGGCAGCACTGACTACGATACGAGGTACGCTGGACTAAGCCATCTCTACATCGATAGATTATGGTTCACGGACGCAGCGGCTGAGTTCGGGTACACCGCCGAGTTTTACGATTCAGACCTGCAGGGGCATCGGAACTCGCCCTATCGATACAGTGTCGTTTTGGTGCCAGCCTCTGAGTCGCTCCAGCCTCCGAATTGGCACCGGACGGGAAAAGGGTAGATCGTTGGTGAAGCGTGGAGTGTTGGTAGGTTACGGCGTTATCGCTGAAGGGCATGCAGATGGGTACGACTTCAATCCCGGCCTCCAGATTGCCTCGATCGTGGACAAGACGCCCAGTCGCAGGATAGCTGGCTTGCGTAGGTTCCCTTATGCATCAGCGTATGGGACTATCGAGGAAGCCCTGGATGCAGAAGGTCTTGATTTCGTTGACATCTGTACTCCACCAGCTTCTCACTCAGATATTCTCGCCGCCTGCCTCGAACGCGACCTATTCGTGATATGCGAGAAGCCTCTTGTGTGCAGCGGTGAAGAGGCAATGCGACTGATGGAACAAATGGGCACCAGCTCCGGAACGGTCTACCCGGCCCACAATTACGCATTTGCACCAGGTATACGCAGACTTAACGAAGTTTGCACTTCAACAGTCGGCGAGGTACAGAGCGCCACCTTTGAGATCCGTCGTGTCGGTCACGCTCGTGGAGTATCCGAATGGAGGCCCAACTGGCGGCGAGAGTTGGAAGTTTCTGGTGGGGGCATAGTCCTCGATCACGGTCCTCACAGCATCTACCTCGCGAGTCGGCTCCTAGGTAGAAGCCCGTCAGCCGTGAGGTGCGTGCTGTCGTGTCCCACACTCGGCGCATTCACCGACACGGAAGATGAAGCGAGGCTTCTACTCGAGTTCGGAGCAGTGACCGTTGAGATTCTCCTCACCTGGAGGGCTGACCGACGTTCGACTTCCTACAAACTGTGTGGTGCTCACGGTGAAGTGGCGCTCGATGGCGATACCATCAAGTCTGTACAAGGTAGCCACCTTGTCAGCGAGTCCATCCCATCCGAGTTTGACGACCCGCGCCACGGCAATTGGTTCGCTGCCCTCCTAAACGAGGCCAGTGGCTACATGGAAAGACGCGAACGCCCCGAGCGACTTCTTTCAGAAGCCTTCTCCATCATGGCCGTGCTCGACGCCGCCTACCTTTCTGCTTCGGAGAATGGCCGACGTGTTGAATTCTGAGAAGCCATCCAGGTCAGGAGTCGAGCACAGAAATCACAGGGCTCGTTGTGGCGGGCCTTCGACGTTCAGCATCCGCCGCTACAACTCGCCCGACGACACCGAAGTGCTTAGGGACCTGATCAACCGGTCCCTGCGAGGACTTTCCGGTCATCTACACAGTAAAGTTGCGTTCGATCGCCACGAACGGCACTTGCGCTCCGATGCCTTCGCACTTGAATTAGACGCCATGTCGTTCTGGGTCGTCGTGGACGTCGGTAACAGCGTCAGGGGTTGCGGCGGATGGGCGGCCGACCCATCCTGCACCGCAGCACGGATCCGCGAAGTATTCGTCGATCCAGACGCAAGCCGCTGCGGCGCAGGGTCACTCTTAGTGTCCGAAGCAATCATCGACGCCAGGTTGGCCGGTTTCGAGCTGATTTGGGTCTCATCGAGTCAATACGCTGTTCCCTTCTACGAGTCACTCGGATTCGTCACCAACGGGCCTCCATCGACGGACAACCTCCCATCCGTGCCGATGGTACTGAATTCCTAGTGGGTCATGCCTGTTCGTTCTTAGGGGTACGTTTCTCTAATTGAGATCGCGTGATCGTTCGGACTCTGAGATTGTGCCCCCAGCCTCGTGGAGTCCTACACCCGTGAGCTGAACTACGAAGTCTGTGACGCAGCGACGATCCGCCGCCAGAGACGCGGGTCGTTCGGATCCGCAGCCAGCCCAATGGACCCGCCCTCGATCAGGACAACCTCTCACAGAGTCCTTCTTCGACGGCTTTCAAGGATGGACCATCTCTGAACGCCTACGCTGAGCAACTATGGAGCTAGCTGCCGCTGACCTAACCAAATTCCAGCGAGACGGGTGGCTCGTGTTGCCACGTGTCATCTCGAACACCGAGGTGGCTGCCATAGATAGGGCAGTCGACGCGGTCGGGCATTGGGCCAGCCATGGCGGCCCCGGACTTCATCACTTCGAAGCAACTGACTGGGGCCCTGTACTCGCGCGAAGCGAAGACTTCGTACCCCACTCGGCCGTACTTGCCGGTCTTGCATTCCATGTCCGTATTCGATCAGTGTTGGGGCAGCTATTTGGTGAGACGCCTGCCTTGTTCAAGGAGAAGATCAACTACAAGCACCCGGGCGGCGGGGGATTTGCCCCACATCAAGACGCTACTGCATACCGATTCGCCGACTACCACATATCAGTAATGGTACCCGTCGATCCTTCCACCCAAGCCAATGGATGCCTGCACGTGGCTTCAAGTCTGCCTGGGGCTGGCATTCTGCCAAACGATCGCGGTCGTATCGACCCCTCAATCGTCGCAAGCCTTAAGTGGCGACCCTTGGAGCTGGAACCGGGCGACCTCCTATTCTTTCATAGCTACGTACCCCACCGTTCCGACGCTAATACCACCAGACAGCCTCGACGGACCGGATACATTACATACAACGCGGCTTCGGCTGGTGATTTCAGAAAGCGATATTATATAGATAAAAGAGCCGAGTTCGAGTTAGAAGGAGGCGACTTCTCAGGGCAGCGAGTGCGAATGTCCATCTCAGACGACTTCCTCGGGCGCCCTGTGAACAAGGACGGATCCTACCTAACCTCAAGGCCGTCAGCTCACGAGATCGAGGGTGATTTCGGCGGTTAAGGCGCAACTTCGGAATCTTGCCCTTCACTACTCCAGAGAGCGACGTAGAGTCGATGAAGTGCAGCACCATTGCCTGCAAAAGCTACCAGCAGAAGCCCCTGAGCCGGAAGGCCCAGTGCCAAGCCAATCACTATGATCGCATTACGCGTACCTCGGCCGCCTATCGACTCCGGTGTGGTGATCCCGTTGGCGCTCGCGACCGCCCGAACATACGAGGGCATTATGGCGCCAAATATTGCTATAAGGCCGACGGCTACCGTAAGCCAACTACCAGCCCCAAAGACCGGCGAAGAAGCCGACCCTCCCACTAGGCCAGACGCATTCAGTGTCATTGCCATGAGTATGGACGCATCCACGTACCGATCGATGATCCCGTCGAGAATGTCACCTCGATTCGACGCGGTTCCTTGGGCGCGGGCAACATCGCCGTCTACGTAGTCTGCAAAGTCGCCTAGGAGGAACGATATCGTCGCAAGCAGCCATTGATCGCCCAGCACAAGTGCAGGTGATGCTAAGCCTCCTAGGAAGAGACCCAGGAGCGAAATGCGATCGGCAGTGACAATTCGTTTCTGAGCAAGGTAGGCCGCCACGGGCCCAGAGAGACGCCGAACGATGGCATCGAACCAATTTTCGCTTCCGATAATCACGATACGGCTTCTCTCCTAGCTAAGGTGGGTGAAATCCTCTGGCATCACTGGAGTTGCTTGAGCTAGACCGCCAAGTCTGCTCGGCAAGTGATCCGGTGAATGATCTCGGTAGTCGACACTACCGTGCTATACGGAACCAGGTGCATGATGCCTAGCGCCAGCGGCACTCCATATGAATGTTGGAGACTCGCATCGTCGATGTCGTCGCCGTGGACTACTACATCGATCGAGTACTGACCCAAGAACTCTTCAGTAATGACCAACGGTGCAGATGGTATTACCGTGTCGCAGTAGCGGCACCCCTCCACTACTGCAATACGTTCCGCCATGGTTAGGACGGGCAGTCGCTTATACAGCGCAACGTCATCGTCCCCATGCACTCCGACGATGAGCTGATCACCCATTGAGCGGGCGGTCCTCAGAAGACTGACGTGGCCCGCATGAAAGAGATCTCCAACTATGTCCGCGTATACAATAGTCTCCGGCATACTGGTGAGTGTAGTACGTCCACGATGGGTTCTGGCCAAGCTGATGATCCAGTCGCAGGGTATCGACCTTTGTTCGTCATCAAGATCTGGTAGTCGTCGCGGAGCTTGCCGGAGCCGGACCGCCGGTGGGCGGCCAAGCGCGTCGCTCTAGGGCTCAAGTTGATTGAATATCTGGAGCCATTGATCCGGATGAACAAACGCAACGACCGTCTTCTCGGGTACTTCGGCACGGCTGAAGGCCCGCAGTAGGGTTCTATGAGAGTACCTAGGTCGAAGCGAGCGGAACAGACTCCCTCCCCTGCCGCCGAAACCGAGGGCCACCAAATCCTTATAATGATTCATCGCTGAGTGCACGATCAGCGGGGATGGTCGCGCCGTGAGCTCCAGGATGCCTGCGTCTACCTTCGGGACCGGTCGGAAGTCGTGCCTTGATATCTTACCAACGAGACGCCAATCATGAGTCGGCCAGCTTTGGACCGTCGCGAGACTCCATCGCCCATAGTCGCCTGCCCGTTTCCGCGCGAATTCTAGTTGTGTAATGACCACCGCCCGTTCGAGAGTCCGGGCTGCCAGTGCCCATCTCATGATTTCATTAGTACGGGAGAATGGAAGGTTTCCGGCCAAGGTGAACGGGGTAGCGGGGACACTCGAACCCAGGAAGTCACCGAGATGCACTTGAACGTTCGGCAATTGGCTGGTTGCCTTAGAGGCGGCCTTGGCGAACTCTGGATCCAGTTCGAAGGCATCGACATTGTCTGCGAAATTCGCTAGTTCGGCCGTAAGGGTGCCTCGGCCCGCTCCTACCTCGACGAGCAAGTCGCACGTATTGGTCCCTAGCGCGCCAAGATACTTCTTCACACCAGAGGAGGTCAGGAGATTCTGCGACAGTTGGCGTCGCCTGCGGTCTTTTGCGGAATATGCCATGTTTGCCATTGTACCGCAGTTACGCTGGCAACTAAAGGTTGGCCGTTGTCAACTGCCCATCCGGTGATCATTGTGACTTTCCCCAGTCGGCTCGCGGTCCGACAGTGATGGTTGGCGGTACCCTGCGGACGTAAAACGTCATGGCGGGTCCGCAGACCCGGCTTTATCCAAGAAACAGCGACTGACAGTCGCACGAGCGCCAAACGTCATTAGATCGAGCGGCAGTGAAGCTCCATCGAGTCCGCGAAGAACGGCAAGATGAAACAACGGCCATGCCTCTCCCGTCCATAGCACTGAGACGGCAACATCGGGCTGACGTAGCTGGTCTGTTCGAACGCTCGCTTCTTGTCGTAGCGCTCCTG
Source organism: uncultured Myxococcales bacterium (assembly GCA_937859535.1). GTDB lineage: Bacteria > Myxococcota_A > Polyangia > Palsa-1104 > JAEUJZ01 > JAEUKA01. The sequence continues at coordinate 3,780 of CALLYL010000434.1, read as the reverse complement.
CTTCGCCTGCCAGCGGCCGCCAATCGACCGGGAAGCTCTCTCGCTTGCCGGTCGAGCTGACCATCTCCACCACCGGATCTCGCATCTCAACAATGGCCAATCGCTCGGACCTTATGACCAGTTCCAGCACCTCGTCGTTGGCCTTCACCACCTCAATAGTGAGCGTCGGTGAGGCTTCGAGCATCCACTCACTGGAGATGTGCCGAGCTATCTGCTCAATGCCCTTGTCGCTGTACCTCCGGGCTTGGCGTTGGTCGTAGGTGTAGTCCCGTCCGAAGTCGTCAAGTCGGCCGAGGTGGCTGTCGTAGTCGCTGGCGTATCCGAGTGAGTACCCGGCTGCAGTGACGGCAAGGTCTTGGTCGAGGCTCAACAGGACGTGTTTGAGCTGGTTGTAGGCGAGGCGCGGGTCACCGGCGCCGAGGACTTCGAGGATTGCGGTGGTGTGGGCCAGGTTCCCGATGGTCACCCCGTCTCGGTGTTTGCGCATGGCAAGCAGTTCGTCGTGGACGGCGTTGTAGAGCCCGGTTCCGGTCTCGGCATCAGGATCGTTGGGTTGGTCCCCGGCCGTTCCCACCTTGCTCAGCTCGTCCTCGTCCGGTGGCCGGTGCCGCTCGACGGCGTCGTCTCCGGGTGTCATTTCCATGTCACGACTGCCGGTGCACTTTTCGGTCCAATGGGTTCTGTTCACAGATTCCAAGTGGAAGGACCAGAGACATGTCAGAACTTGTACCACGTTCTCGTGGGGAAGTAGTGCCCAGTGTGGGGGCCGGGTTGGTGGCCAGAGACCGGCGGACGGGCCGGACGTTGACCCAGATCGAGCGTCATGCGGTGGTGCGGGCGGCTTCGGTGCAAGCCCACACTGCCGTGCAGACGGTCAAACTCCAGGCGGTGGATCAGCTGACGAGGGAGGCGATGACCGGGCAGGCCATGTTGTCTCGTTGGGCGGCGACGTTGGCCCAAGGCGACGCCTTCATGGCTGACGATCTGCGGTTCTTCTCAGATGTTGCCCGGATGGGCAAGGGCGAGATCATCGCCTCGACCATCGAGGACCTGAACCGGGAGGGACGCCGATGATCCCCCTCCTCATCTTGGCCGTCGGGCTGCTTCTGGCCGTGGCGGTGTTGGCCTACCTGTTGGGCTTCCGGCTCGGTGGTGGTGGGTATGCGTCGGAGGCGATGCGGATTCGGGCTGAGGCCATGCGGGCCCAGCGGGAGCTGCATGGGTTGACGCGGTCGGCTTTCGTTGCCATGGCCGAAGAGGCCGAGCGTCGGGGCAACGTCCATGACGGTTTCCCGGACGTCTGAGCGGGTTCGGTCGTGTGGACCAAGTTGGTCCGCCAGGTCGTACAGGCCGCCATGGTGGTACTCATCGTGGCGGCCTGTGCCCGGGCGGTGTGGGTCTTGGTGGAGCCGATGCTGCCCACGTTGGCCGTGCTGGTCGTGACGGCCGGGATCGTCGGCTGGTTGCTCAGAGGCCGCCGGTAGCACCCACCAGGTAGTGGGTTGGTCCGGTCGGTGTTGTGGAATGAACAAACCTCATTGACTGCTGCGTAAGCGCAGCGTATACCAGAAGAAGGCAAGTGCTGCGTATGTGCAGCAGTCCGGCACGGCTGGTGGCTATGCCCAGCGGTGCAGTCAAACAACAACAACTGGAAGGAGGGTGCATGGGAAATGGAAAGAACAACGGACACGGAAGTGGCGGGAGTGGTCATCGGAGGGTGGGATCGAAACGTCGGACGCCACCGGATCTGCGCAAGTTGAGTCGGGCGTTCATTGCGTTGGCGCAGACCCAGGCAGAGGCTGAGGCTCAAGCCCAGGCGCTCCGCGAGCGGCGTGAGACGGCAGATACGGATGGTGCGGCGGATTCGCGTGGTGCAGATCGGAAGGCGTCGTGAACGGCGCTGAGCTGGTGGTGCTGGCAGGTGGCGCGTCGACAGTCGGAGCGGCATCGTGGATGCTGCGTCCCGGGTCGCTGGAAGACGCTGCGTTCACTCGGCTGGATTTCGGGCGAGACCTCGTTTCCTCAAGCGTGGAGGCGTTCGTGCGGTCGCTGGCCGCCGAACGGCGACAGGCTCCGCTGGTATTCGAGCTGTCCGGCCAGGCCGGGAAGGTCGAGTACCGGGTAGGGGCCACTCCCCCAGTGCTGGCGACCCTCACGGATCGGTTGGAGGCGTTCTGTCCGGCGGTGACGACCAGCCCAATGACACGGCGACTTCCCAAGGACGGTTGGGGCTGGTCGGTTCGTTTGGAGACGGCCAATCGGGCGCTAAGAACGGATCAAGGGGAGGTGGCGGCCCGGTCGGTGCTCAGTGCACTTGGTCGGCTGGCCACCAAAGAATCGGTCACGGTGCAGTGGCTGGTCGGTCCTCGCCTGCCCGCGGTGGCGGTGCCGAACAGTGTCGACGAGCTTCCGTCCGGCTCAATCACCCAGCATGGCCGCCAGGTCGTTGGCGGTGGTCGGCCGGTGGACGGTGAACGTCGGCGGGCGCTGCGCGACAAGGTGACACAGCCGGGTTTCCGGGCCGTCGCCCGGATTGCGGTGAGCGCTGGAAGCCGAAGCCGAGCCAAAGAACTGGCGCTGGCGGTGCTGGGAGGCCTTCGGGTGTTGGAAGGTGCCGGGGTGAAGATGACGCTGGTGCCGTGTTCCTACCGGCGAATTGTGCAGGTGCGCGAGCCGTGGGCATGGCCGCTGCGTCTCAACGTTGAGGAGCTGGCCGGGCTGCTGTGTTGGCCTACTGGTGACGGGCCGTTTCCTGGGTTGCCCCAGGCTCGGAGCCGTCTGCTGGCAGCGTCGTCGTCAGTGGCTCGTTCGGGGCGGGTGGTGGCTGAGAGTCGGATGCCAGGTGAGCGACGGACCTTGGCGCTTTCGGCGACGGACTCGCTGTTGCACACCCACTGTTTGGGGCCGACCGGGGTCGGCAAGTCAACCCTGCTGCTCGGCCTGATCTGCCAGGACATGGCTGCCGGACGAGGCGTGGTGGTCATCGAACCCAAAGGTGACCTCATCGACGACGTGCTGGCACGAGTGCCACGGGATCGGCTGGACGATGTGGTGGTGTTGGACCCGACCGATGCTGAGCGGCCGGTGGGGTTGAACCCGCTGAGAGTTGGGGCTGCGGTGCCGGAGTTGGTGGCAGATCAGGTGCTGGCGGTGTTTCACGGTCTGTACCGGGACAACTGGGGGCCTCGCACCCAGGACATCCTGCACGCCGGGCTGCTCAGTTTGGTGGGCCGGGATGAGGCCTGTCTGCCGATGCTGCCGGTGCTGTTGACCAATGCCGCATACAGGCGTCGGGTGATCGGCGGGCTGGAGGACCGGGTGGCGCTGGGGCCGTTCTGGTCCTGGTACGACTCGATCTCCGAGGAACAACGCCAACAGGTCATCGCACCGGTGATGAACAAGCTCCGTCCGTTTCTCCTGCGGCCACGACTTCGGGCCGTGCTCGGACAGACCCGCCCGGCCTTCGCCCTGTCCGAGGTGTTCACCGAACGGAAGATCCTGCTGGTGTCCCTCGCCAAGGGGACGCTCGGCTCCGAAGCCGCCGGACTGCTCGGGTCGCTGGTGTTCAGTCAGCTGTGGCAGGCCACCCAGGCCCGCTCGGCCATTGAGGCACGTCGGCGGCACCCGGTGATGTGCTTCATCGACGAGTTCCAGGACTACCTGCACCTGCCAACCGACCTGAGCGACGTGTTGGCTCAGGCCCGCGGACTGGGACTGGGATTGACATGGGTGCGGCTCCTTTGTAAGGAGCTAGGCGGCGGTCGTTAGGTCCGTGTTGTG
>CALLYL010000433.1 GCA_937859535.1 uncultured Myxococcales bacterium | reverse complement strand
GCATCATCGGAACGGACACGGCGGTCGCTGGTGTAGCGATTCACCATTGAGTCCATGTTGCCGCCCGTGACTCCCCAAAATAGGGTTGGTGGACCGAGCGCACGAAACGCCTCCGCCGATTCCCAGTCCGGTTGATCGAGGATTCCTACCCGAAAGCCATGCGACTCTAGGAGCCGTCCGATCAGTGCCATCCCGAAGCTTGGGTGATCGATGTAGGCATCACCAGTGACGAGGATGATGTCGCAGCTCTCCCAGCCCAGCTCATCCATTTCCTCGCGACTGCGCGGCAGGAACGGAGCCACCCCAAACCGATGCGCCCAAAAGGGGCGATACGAAAAGAGGGGACGGGGTCCGTCAGTGGTTCTCTCGGCGCGCATGCCGCCCGCGTACCACGCAGCGCGGTCACAGGTCAAAGAACATTGCTAGCTCTTGCCCTCCGCAGTGGGTTGGGTACGATGAGCCAGGAGAACCGCTGAGTGGCCGCGCCAGAGAGCAGACCCGAGTTTGGTGAGTTCATCTCACCGCAGTGGACGAAGACGCAGCTCTGCCGCTTGCTGCGCGACTACTTCCGGCGCACCCGTCCAGATACTCCGGTGCGCGTTGGCACCGACCCGCCCTTTTATTCCAGTCCGACCGATCGATTGGCGCGGGTGGTGCCGGACCTGTACGTCATGGAAGGCCTCGATTCCGAAGAACAGCTCCGCTGGTTTCGGGTCTGGGAGCGGGGACGAAGCCCGCAATTGGTGGTGCACTTCATCGATGGGCCGGTGTCCGCAGAGGACGGGCTGATGATGCACTTCCTCCGGCTCGGGGTGCAGGATGTGGTGCTCTACGATCCACTGTGGTTTTTGCAAAGCGAACGCGGGCTGAAAGGCCGCCGACTGCTCTGGCATTACCAAAAGCGGCGCGAAGGGGATGGCATGAGGCTCGTGCCGCTCAAGCACCCGGGCCGGGTGCCACTGTTGTCACACGGAATCTGGCTGATCCATCGCGGCGGCTCGGATCTGAGGATCTACGTCAGCGGTCAGGAAGACGTACCACCGGAGTCCGCGCTATGGCAGCTCCCCGAAGAGCGCGCCTTGGCAACTCGCACGGCTTGACAAAACCCTGACCCAACGGGGTTAATCGTCGCTCAAGATGACGATCAAGCCCATTCGAAAGATCCTGATCGCCAACCGTGGCGAAATTGCTGTCCGGGTAATTCGCGCTTGTCGCGAGCTGGGTATCCGCAGCGTAGCGGTGTACTCCGATGCTGATCGCGGTGCTCTGCACGTCCGCATGGCCGACGAGGCGTATCACATCGGAGCGTCCCAACCGAAAGAGAGCTACCTCGATATCGACAAGGTCGCGGATACCGCCGTCCAAGCCGGGGCCGACGCGGTCCATCCTGGCTACGGCTTTTTGTCCGAGCGCGCCGAGTTTGTCGAGGCGTGCGAAAAGCGCGGACTGATCTTCATCGGCCCACCAGCTTCGGCCATGCGGCAGATGGGGGAAAAAACCCGCGCCCGCATCAAGATGCAAGCCGCTGGCGTTCCAACCGTCCCCGGTGACAACGGCGAAGGGGGTCGCGGCTTTCCGGATGTCGAGTCCGCACTGAAGGCCGCCGAGCGAGTCGGCTTCCCGGTCATGCTCAAGGCTGCGGCTGGTGGTGGTGGTCGTGGAATGAGACTATGCGACGCTGCGGATAAGTTTCCCGCAGCCTTCGAGAGCGCCAAGCGAGAAGCCAAAGCGGCCTTTGGCGATGACACGGTCTACCTAGAAAAAGCGATCATTCGTCCTCGTCACGTCGAGATTCAGGTCTTCGGCGATCGCCACGGCCACCACGTCTACTTGTTTGAACGGGACTGCTCGGTGCAGCGCCGCAACCAGAAAGTGATCGAAGAGTCACCCTGCCCTGTTCTCGACGACGATCTTCGACGCCGGATGGGTGAGGTGGCCGCCCGCGCCGCTGCTGCCGTGGATTACGTCGGGGCGGGTACCTGCGAGTTTCTGTTGTCCGAGGAACGCAACTTCTACTTCTTGGAGATGAACACACGTCTCCAAGTCGAACATCCAGTGACGGAGATGGTCACGGGGCTCGATCTGGTTCATCTCCAGATTCGCGTCGCGGAAGGTCACCCGCTTCCGTTCAAACAAGAGGATCTGTCGCTTCGCGGGGCCGCGATCGAGTGCCGAGTCTGCGCCGAAGACGCGCTGCGCTTTTTGCCCTCGCCCGGCAAGATCACCCGCCTGCGCAATCCCGCTGGTCCCTGGGTCCGCAACGACAGCGGCGTCTATGAAAACGCCGAGATCAGCATGTTCTATGACAACTTGATCTCGAAGCTAATTGTCTGGGCACCCACGCGAGCCGAAGCCATTGAGCGCATGACACGAGCGCTGTCCGAATACCAAATCGGCGGCATCAAGACCAACCTCGCCTTCCATCGTCGAGTGATGCAGGAACCCGATTTCCGTGCGGGAAGGTACAACACCGCTTACATCGAAGCCCATAAGCAGACGCTGCTTAGCCCAGCCACACTGGATGACGACACCGTGCGTACCGCCGCATTTGCTGCGGTCATTCATGCCGCACAGTCCTCGACCACAACAGCAGTCTCGACGGCGAGCGGTGGGGCAAATGAACTCTCGGCGTGGCGCGCCGGCTGGCCGGCACACGGACTACGTGACAGTAAGTAGAACCACCTCGCGAGGAAGCCTCACCGCGAACAAACACCTAACAGAACCACGGCGGACCGCGATCCGTCCTGTTAGGTGTTGTTAGCGCGTCTTACCGGCGGACTTTTTCTTGCCACTCGCTGGAGTCGCAGGCTTCGCCGTCGCAGGGACCGCCACAACGGCTGTAGGGGCAGCAACAGCCGGCGCGGGGGCAGCAACTACCGGCGCGACAGCAGCAACCACCGGCGCGGGGACAGCAACCACCGGCGCGGGGGCGGCAACCACCGGCGCGGGGGCAGCAACCACCGGCGCGGGGGCGGCAACCACTGGCGCGGGGGCCGGAGCCGAAGCGGCTGACTTAGCGGGCCTGCTAACTCGCACCGGAGCGCCACCAGCGTTCACTCGTTCCTTTAGCTCCTTGCCGACCTTGAAAAACGGCAAACGTTTGGGGTTAACACCGACGGGGTCGCCGGTCCGTGGATTGCGTCCCTCATAGGCTTTGTAGCGCCGGATCTCGAAGCTACCGAAGCCTCGAATTTCGATCCGATTCCCTTGCCTGAGAGACTCCTCCATGGAGTCAAAAATACAATTGATGATCAGCTCCGCCTTGCCCTTGGGCAGGTTGAGCTGAGCAGCTACCTTCTCGATAAGATCCGACTTGGTCATACCTACTGGCCTCGCTACGCCTGGCATAGACAGAGTCAATTCATCGTAAGCGAATTTTTGAATAGAGATCAACAGCTTTTCTACAAATCCTAGGTGCTCTCGAAGAGGTACTTGGAACTACACTTTCCCCCACCTAGATCGTCGACAACCGTTCAGAATTGGCGAATTGTGAAGACAGGTACCCAAGGGCATCTTGAGAGGTTAAGTAAATGTTCTCCAATAACAATTTAATTTGCAATCAAACAGATGCGCGCATTTCGATAAGATCACCAACATCGACATCAGTGTAAGCAAAGCAAGACAAACCACATCCATCCGACATTTGAGCAATATGATTCACTATCATTATTTGTAGGTAGTTTCGTGCCTCCTTAGTGTGGAACAAGAGGGCAATTACTCCCGGACGAGCCGGGA
>CALLYL010000432.1 GCA_937859535.1 uncultured Myxococcales bacterium | reverse complement strand
CCGGACAGCTTCACGCCGCCCTGCGCGCCCTGCATCGCGGTGTAGTCGGGAATGGTACCCAGATATGCGCCATAACCACCCATGTCGCCGGTTCGCGGGGCCGGGCCCTTGGGCTTGGTGTAGGTCAGGGCCATCGCCGTGCCCTTCAACCGGTCGCCAAGCGCACGCAGCACGTCAGCGGCCAAGCTGCTGATCTGGAGGATGCCGAGCGAATTGATCTTGTCGGCGGTGTCGCTCGGGCGGTGGTAGTCGGCGTGAGCACCTGTGAAAAAGAACAGCACCGGCACCCCCGCTGCATAAAACGGTGTCATGTCGCTTGGACCATAGCCATCGCCACCGAGTCGGCAGCGGAGACCGCTTTGCTGGCATGCAGGGAGGACCAGCTCTTTCCATTCGGCGGCTGAGTCACTGCCTTGCACGCTCACCGTCGGAATGGTTGAGTCCGGTGAACCACCGAGTCGACCCACCATATCGAAGTTGATCATCGCCTTGACCCGAGAGCGGGCCAGTCCCTGCGGCCATGCGGAAACAAAGCGACTGCTGCCAACGAGACCCAGTTCCTCTCCGGTGAAGGCTGCGAAGTAGACGTCGAAGCCGCGATCCTTTTCGGCCAAGATGCGAGCGGTTTCGAGCAGTGCGGTCGTGCCCGAGCCATTGTCGTCAGCGCCTGGGTGAACTGCGGTGACACCCGGAGCCATCGAAGTCCGTCCGCCGAGCCCCAGGTGGTCATAGTGCGCGCCAATCACAATCGCTGGAACTTCTCCGGTGACCGGCTGACTCGCAGGGAGCAGGCCGATCACATTGCGTTCTTGTCGGGATTCACGGGCCAAGTTCACCTTGCCCGCCAGTGCGGCTGTCGAGGTCACACTGCCACCCTGGGCTAGCTCGGCGGCGATGATGAGGTGTGCGAGTGGGCCTTCCGCTTTGGGGGCCGGGCTATGTGGATTGTGTCCAACACCATTTGGGGCTGCCCCTGGCGGAATCAGCGCGGCGATGAGCGCACGGCTGGCAAATCCGACTGGGATGCCCGCTCCGCCCTCGGGTCCGTCGAGCGTCAGCTTGGGTAGAGTGTCGCTTTTGGGGTCGACGAAGATCACCGCTTGGGCCCCGTGTTCCCGTAGGTTCCAGGCTTTGTAGCGGAGATCGGAATACGAGCGCGCCGCGCTGCTTGCGAGCTTCCCATCGGGAATCCCTCGGAGCACCACCGCGACCTGCCCCTTTAGATCAAGTCCCTGCAAGTCGTCCCAGTGAGACTCGGGTGCGGTGATGCCGTAGCCCGCGAAGCGTAGCTTGCCTGCGAAGGTTCCGCTCGACGAGATCGCCGCTGCCACCAGCTCGCTTGCGGTCAGCGTGCGGCCCCCACTACCTTCGATTCGGAAGGTCGAGCCACTGTCGCGGACGCCAATGACCACCTCGACGTTCTGGAAATAACTCGCTTGGCCAGAGACCGGCTCACCGACGGGTTTGAGGCCGATGGTCTGCATCCAGGTCGCGATCTCTTGACCGGCGCTCTTGATGCCAGCGGTGCCGACCCCACGGCCTTCGCGTGACGGATCCGCGAGCCAGCGAATGCGCTGCGAGACTTGATCGGCAGCAACGGGCTTGGTGGTCTTTGGTTCGGACATGACCCAGTCGGCCAAGAACACGTTGGTTTCGCCACGGGCCTTGCCGCCTCGGTTCGAGGAAAAGGCCAGCGTCTTGCCGTCGGGAGAAAAGATTGGAAAGCCGTCAAAATCGGGCGCGTCGGTGATCCGCTCAAGCTGAGAGCCGTCGGAGTTCACCGCCCACAAGTCGAACTCGCGGCCTTTCGGATCGCCATTGTTCGATGAAAAGATGATGCGACGATTGGGGGCTCCTGCGACGCTGGCTGGGAAAAAGAATGGCGCAAAAGACGCAGCTTTCAGGTCGGTGACTTGGTGGGCATTTTTCCCGTCGGCATCGGCCACCCACAGCTCCATTCGCGTCGGACGGACCAGGTGCTCGGCCAGCAGATCCTTCATGGTCTTGGCTTCCGCCTCGGTGCGGGGACGATCGGCTCGCCAGACGATCGACTTGCAGTCCTCGGAAAAGAACGCGCCACCGTCATAGCCAGGCGCATTGGTGATTCGCCGCACCCCGGTTCCATCGAGGTTCATCCGATACAGCTCCAGATCGCCATCGCGGTCGGAGGTGAAGATGACGCTGCCGTCTTTGCAAACGGTGGCCTCGGCATCGTAGCTCTGCGTGTTCGACAGTCGCTTCACATCGCTCCCGTCGGGTAGCGAGGTGTAGAGCTGATAATTGTAAAGCGGCCAGACGTACCCTTTGCTGCGGTCGGGTTGCGGTGGGCAGTCATCGCCGAGGTGCCGCGTCGACGAAAAGATCAGCCGACTGGCATTGGGGAAGAAGTAGCTGCAGGTGTGGCGGCCCTTGCCGGTGGTCACCGGGACGAGGCGCGGCTGCGTGCCGCTGGTCGGAACGGCCATTTGATAGATCTGATCGCAGCGGTCCTTTGCGGTGGTGGCCTGTAGACTCAGGCGTTTGCCGTCGGCGGAAAAGTAAGCCTCGGCGTTTTCTCCACCGAAGGTAATCTGACGAAGGTTGCGAAGGTGGATTTCCCCTGGCCCAAGCACCGCTGGTCCTGCAACTGGACCTCCGCCATGACCTGCGGGAGCGATCTGCGCGGGGGCTTGGCCGGCGTGCTGGGCAGACCCGCCCGCTTGTCCCTGCGTCGCCGCAACAGGCTGAGCGCCCCAAGCGACGCCGCCAGAAACATCGAAGATGACACAGAGAGAGAAAAGCGCTAAAGAGGAGGACGAAAAAGTCATGGCATGTCCTACCCTTGGGCAACCACACAGGTCAAGGCTCGCGGGCGGCTTCGGTCGGCTCGGAGGTGCACCTGTATCGAGTGGCCACAGTGGGACAAAAGGCCTTGCGAATCGCGCACCTGCAAAAACAGGACCGGTCCTCGCGCCCCAAGTGATATAGTGTCAAGTGGTTTTTCCGTCGCAGAAAGGTCCGTAGCTGGTCGCTCCCGGCTAGACAAGGAGACGCAGTTCCCATGGCTCGCGAAGAGAACTCGCTGTTGTTTTCGCTGAAGGAAGTTGCCAATACCCTTCAGGATCGGCTCAAAGAGGAAGAGGATTCCCGACTCGCCAGTGCTGAGGCTGAGCGTCGCGCCAAAGAAGACGCGATACGCCGTGCCAAGGAAGAGGAAGAGGCGAAAGTTCGTGCCGCAGAGGATGCTATCCGTCGCGAGCGCGAAGCAAAGGAACACAAGGAGCGCGAAGATCGCATTCGCCTAGAAGAGGCGGAGCGTCGTGCCCGCATTGAAGCGGAGGCTCGCATCGAAGAGGCGAACTTGCGGGCGGCCACCGAGGCCATCAAGAGCAAGCCGCTTCCGGTCAAGTTGATCGCCGCCGTCTCGGCGGTGTTCATCATGATCAGCATCATCATCGTCGTGGTTGTCAAGCGCAACCAGGAAGCTGCCAAGAAGCAGGCGATCGCCGAGGCGATTGCTCGGATCGACAGCGAGCGGAAGAAGGATCGCGACGAGTCGGCTCGGCTCCAGAAGGCACTCAGCGATCGTTTGGCTGAGGCCAAGTCTCTCGAAGAGCAAGTCAACGCTGCCAAGACCGAGAAGGAGCGACTCGAGTTTGCCGATCGGGCCAAGGCTGCTGCTTCGGCTGCTGCACGAGCGGCCTCCGACGCCGCTGCTCAGCGGGCCGCCTCGAAGGAGCGTGACCGCAAGGCCAAGCTCGAGCGCTGCAAGAACGCCGACGACCCACTCTGCGGACTCTAAGCGACGACACCGTCGCGCCTGCCGCTTGTACTTCCCTCGTCTGTAATAGACCCTCGCTTATCGAAAGGACTTCGCTATGAACGCAAGGACCACCGCTCGATCCCTTCGCACCGTCGCGCCCTGTCTGCTGGTTGGCCTTGGCGCTCTCCTTGGGACCGGCTGCGAGCCTCCACCGGACACTTCACCGGTGATCCGCATTACTTCGCCGAACGCGGACCAGATACTTCCCGTCGGACAGCCAATCAAAGTGCTGTTCGAAATCTCTGGCACCGACGCGAGCGCTGGCTGCGAGGCGGGCTTTCCGTTCAAGCTCAGCGGCTCCGACATCAAGGAATGCGGTCGCGGTCAGGTCCGGGCCTACATCGGCGGCGTGAACTTCGTCGCTCGCGTGAATCAGGTGCCCGCGAGCACCGCGCCGTGGGAGATCCCAAACGCCGCGATCGTTGGTGACACCGCTCCGTATCTGACGGCGGGAAAGAAGCGCCTGGTCTTCAAGCTGTTTTATAATGATCAGCCAGGTACTCCGGTCGAGCCGCAGCGGTCGGCAGAGCTGTACGTAACCCTTCAGTAGGTCGCTCTATGGACCAAGACAAGTCTCGAAAGAACCGCGTCGAACCGAGCCACGGCCCACTGCTGCTGCTCTCGTATGCGGGTGCGCTGGAAGCTCCCGAGACGGGTCGACGGTTCATCCTCGATGGGGAAGAGCTCATCATCGGACGGAGCAGCGACGCACACATCCAGGTCGATCGCGACTCGGTCTCTCGTCGTCATGCGCGGTTGTCGAAGCTCGAAGGGGGAGGCTGGCAGGTCCAAGATCTCCAGTCGACCAATGGCAGCTACGTCAATGATGTGCCGATTCGGGAGCACAAGTTGACCTCGGGAGATCAGCTAAAGGTCGGCAGTGCGATCTTTCGCTATCTCGCGGGGAGCAACATTGAGACGCTACTTCTCGACGAGCTGTATCAGATCGCGGTGCGAGATGGTCTGACCCACGCACTCAGCCGAAGAGCCTTCGTCGAGGCTGCTGAGCGTGAAGTCGGTCGATCGAGCAAGCTGCATCGGCCGCTGTCGCTGTTGGCGATCGATATCGATCACATCAAACAGGTGAACGACAACTACGGACACCTGTCGGGCGACTTCGTCATCAAGGAGCTGGCGCGGCGTATTCGCAAAAAGTGCGAGCGCTTCGAGCTTCTGTGTCGATACGAAGGTACGCAGTTTTTGTTGCTGCTGCCTGAGTCAAACCTCAGCGCGGCACAGAATCGGGCGGAAGAAATTCGGCTGGCTACGAGCAGCGAGAGCTTCCTGTTCGAAGGTGATCAACTTTCCGTCACAGCGACGGTGGGTGTCGTTTCGCTGGCTCCCGACGGTGACACTGTCCAACTCCTTCGTCAGTCGCAAGAGGTCGTGCAGCGCGGCAAGAAGCAAGGTAGAAATCGGGTCGTAAGCTAAACTTCGCTTTGTCGACCTGTGACTACTCGAGCTCGCCGATCTCGCTTGGTTCGCTACGCCGTTTCATCGGCGCTGGCGCTCTGCGTTCACTGCCTGACGTTCGGCTATCTGGCTTGGGCGGGTGTGCTGTCTCCGTCGCTGAAAGCGCCTCTTATCATCAATGATATGCCGGAACGCGAAGGTGAAAGCGAGCCGCTCCAGGTGGAGTCGCTGGTCGATGAGATTGATCAGCCGCCGTCTCAAAGTGAGCGAGACAAGAAGGATCAGAAAGAGCGGGAGCAAAAAGACCCGCGTGGCCAAGTCGTCGACATTGCCCAGCCCGCGATCGAGCAACGGCCTGATCAAGCCAAGTTTCTGTCGGAATACGACAGCTCGGTGCTGCGAGAGATGAAGGGGCAGGTCGGTCGCGACAAGGCCGGTGCTCAGGTGGCACCGCAGCCGCCGACGCCCGCGATTCCGCCGATGCCACCAAGCAAGCTGTTACCGGGTGACCCGCGGGCGACGCCGCCGAAGAGTAGTCTGGTGGCGCTGCGTGGCCCAAGTGGCGATAAGGTGCCGGGTCCGGTCGGTCCTGCGACGGAAGTGCGCGCTCTGGGGCCAGATGGAACACTGGCCCACGCTGCCGGGCAAGGGAGCGCGTTACCGAGTGAGCGTGTTGGTGCGCAGACGCTACCGGGCGTGGGTCCGCTGCGGCTGACGCCTTCTCAAGAGTCGCTGCAACGGGCGCTTGGCCAAGGCAGTGGCTCGCCCGATTATCTAGGCGAGCTCGATGATGGAGACGCGACGGCGCTGAACTCGAAGAAGTGGAAGTTTGCGGCGTTCTTTAATCGCATGAAAAGCCAGGTGCGCGAGGAATGGCATCCCGATCATCTGCTATCGCGTCACGATCCCAGCGGCAACATTTACGGGGCCAAGGACCGCGTCACGATGCTGCGGGTTTCTCTTGCTCTCGATGGAAAAGTGGCCGATGTGAGCGTGGTGAAGTCGTCAGGGGTCGAGTTTCTCGACGAAGAGGCGATGAGTGCGTTTCGACGGGCGCAGCCATTTTCCAATCCTCCCGAGCAACTGGCAGAGCCCGACGGGATGATCCGTTTTCAGTTCGGCTTCGTGGTACAGATTTCCGGCCACACCTCGTTCCGAGTGAACAAGTACTAGTCACAGCTTATGCAGCCAGCCCTTCAGAAAGCGATTCTTTCGCCGTCGTATACCCCACGGGTGCGCGACTGCGAGGCGGTGGTGGATCTTGTTGTACGCGGGCTGGCGACGCCCCAAGCGGTGACCGTGGCACTGCTGCGGGTGGGAAAGCCCGCGATTCCGGCGGTGGAGCGAGCCTTGGCATCGGCTCCCTCTGGGGCCCGGCAAGAGCTGGTGCCACTGCTTGGTCGGCTCATCATCGAGACAGCAGTGGAAAATCCGTCACCGCTACTGGGTTTGCTGCTCGATCCGGATCGCAAGGTGGCGCGGGCGGCGGTGATTGCACTCGGGAAACTGCCGCAACCATCGCTGCTCGTCGAATCGCGATTGATCGAGCTGTGGTCGCGTTGGACTGAGTCCGCAGACCGTCGAGCAATTGCCGAAGCGCTGGGCAAGATTGGTGGGCCATCGTCGCTGACGCTGTTAAGCTCGGTGGGCCAGCCAAGCGATCAGTCGGTGTTGTCAACGGTGATCGGCAAAGCCACACAGCGGCTTTCGCGCACGGTGCAGCGTGCCGAGGCTCCTGCTGTCGAGTCGAGAGTTCGTGCCACCGTCCCGCTGCCAGCCGAGTGGCCGGTGACGTTGCGGCTGCGAGCGGGGGTTGAACCGATTCTGCTCATCGAGCTACAGCGGGCAGGCATTACCCCGCTTTCCATCGAGAGATCGAAGACCCTGGGTGAGCCGAGTCGCATGACCATTCCCTGGTCACGACCACTCGGGGAGCTGTTTGCGCTGCGGACGTTTGTCGATCTGGCGTTTCCGTTGTCGCTACAGCCCTTCGATCTGGCCGATGTGCGGATGATCACCGAGGTCGCGTCGGCGCTGTCGAATCCCGCTGTCGAGACGCTGCTGCGGGCGCTGACCGATGGGTCGCTGCGGTATCGCTGGGAGCTGATTGGGGTCGGTCCTCGTCGTAGTTTTCTACACAAGCTGGCGCAGGAGGTCAGCGAGCGCCTCCCCTATCTGGTAAATGATCCGACGGATAGCCCGTGGCAGTTTGAGCTGTTGCTGCGGGATGAGCGTGCGGTCGGGCTTTCGCTGGTTCCCAAGCAATTGGTCGATCCTCGCTTTGCGTATCGGCACAAGATGGTGGCGGCGGCCTCTCAGCCGACGCTGGCAGCGGCCCTGGCGAGGCTGCTTTCGCCACGAGCTGGGGACGTGGTGTGGGATCCGTTCGTGGGTTCCGGTGGCGAGCTGTGCGAGGTTTCCAACCTGGCACCCGGGGTGAGACTGATCGGCAGCGATCGCGAACCGGCTGCGCTGGCCACAGCCCGTGCCAACACTGATGCAGCGGCGGCGCGTGTCGAGTTGCTCTGTGGAGATGCACTTTCGCTGTGGCCAAGTGGTGTGACCTGTGTGATCAGCAATCCGCCGATGGGCCGTCGCGTTTGTCGGGGCGAGCTGGAACCGCTGATGATTCGCTTTGTGACCCACGTTGCACGCAAGCTCCCTCCGGGAGGACGGCTGTGCTGGCTCAACCCGATGCCGAATCAGACGAGCCTGTTGGCAGAGCGCCTCGGTTTGGCTCGAAGCGCGGCCTATCCCGTCGACATGAATGGATTTTGGGCGCAGATGGAGCTGTGGCGGAAGCGCTAACCATCGCTGGGTGCGCTGGCGGACAGCTAGCGGAAGTCGTCGTCGTCCGCTTCGCCGCTGTAGGGATCCCGAGACAGAGCCGGACCACTGCCTGCGAACGTCGGCTCATCGGCATCGAGCGCGTAGAGGCGAATCTCACCTTCATCGCGCCGACCGGGACAGACCTTTTGCAGCAGCGACCACACGTTGCGGCGGATGTCGTCGACAGTCCGGGCCTCGGTGGCGGGCTCTAAGACTTTGCCGATGAAGCTGTCTTTGCCGCTCCGCAAGACCTGCAAATATCGTCCGTCCTCGGATTCGAAGTACATACGATCGCGCTGCGGACACTTTTCTAGCTGTTCGCGCATTCGTCCATCAATGCGTACGCCAGCAAAGAGCTTTCTTCCGGTATCGACTCGCATGCCCTGGGCCAAGCACGCTAGCATCCGCTCGGTGCGAACGTCAATGCAGGCCCGTGATGCCGTCCCCCAGTCGCTTTCCGACGCGGAATCAGCGGGTGAGCCAGTGTCGATTGTGGGCTGGTGTGTCTACCTGCTGCGCTGCGCCGATGGCACGCTCTACACGGGTTGCACCTCTGCACTTTCGAGGCGGCTGCTGGCTCATGCTCGCGGTAGTGCCAAGTACACCCGTTCGCGCTTGCCGGTTGAGCTGGTTTACTGCGAGCCGGTGAGCGATCGCAGCGCCGCTCTCCGTCGTGAAGCCGCGCTAAAGAAGCTGTCGCGTCCCCAAAAGCTGGCGCTGTGTGGCATGACTTAACTCATCTACGAGACCAAGCTTCCGAGGTAATGATGCTAGGCGCGCTGTACTTCCTACTGTCGCTGATTCTGCTGTTTCACGCTGTCGGTGTGGTCCGACCTCGCTGGCTTGGGAACACGCTGGGGCTGGTCGCATCGGTGCCGCTGTTGCTGGTGGCGCTGTTTGTGCCGCATCTTATTGCGCTGGGGCTGTTGCTCAGCCTGGCGTTTGCTCGATTTGGGGCGCTTGAGTCGACGCTCGGAATCGTGGGACTTGGCGTCCATTTGCTGTCATGGGGGCTTTTGCTTCGCTACTTGCTAAGGCTTCGTCATGTTCTGCCGGTGCTCGATGGACAGCCGATACTTGACGATGAAGAGCCGTTCCCTGAACACCTAGGTCCAGACGGTAGCTCGATCGCAGGGCGTACGCCGTCGCTGTGGCCGGCGCTATCGTTGCGGACTCGTGCCATGGCTCAGGTGGAGGTAATTCGCGACGTCATCTATCGCGAAGTCGACGGAGTGCGGCTGCGGCTCGATGTCTATCGTCCGAAGACCCGCCCGGAAAAGCCGTTGCCCTCCATCTTATTTGTCCACGGCGGCGCGTGGGTGCTCGGCAGCAAGCGGCAGTCTCCGTTCCTGATGTTTGATCTGGCGGCGGCGGGTTACGTGGTGTTTTCGGTCAACTATCGACTGGCACCGCGCTTTCCGTTGCCAGCGGCGATCCATGACTGCAAAGCGGCCGTGGTGTGGGTGCGCGAGCACGCCGCCGAGTACGGAGGTACACCCGAGGCAATCGCGATGGGCAACTCGGCGGGGGGCCATCTGGCGGCGATGCTGGCTTGTTCGGCGGTCGATCGGTCGCTCCAACCTGGCTTCGAGGACAAAGACTGTAGCGTGCGCGCCGGGGTAATCCTCTATGGACTGTCGGACATTGCCAGGATCTTCGAGCACCACCCGAACCCTATCGTCCATTATCTGTTCGAGGAACTGGTCTTCTGTCGTCGCTATAGGGAGCATGCCGAGGTCTTCCGCCGCGCCCAGCCAGTTAGCTACCTGTCGTCGGAAATACCGCCGCTTCTGCTGATCCACGGCGAGCATGATGTGATGATTCCGATCATCGAGGCGCAGACGTTCTATCAGCGACTCAAAGAAGCTGGCGCTCGTCGTGTCCACCTGTGCGAGGTACCGCTGGCAACCCACGCCTTCGAGCTGTCACCGACGCCACTTCAGCAGCGTACGCAGCGGATCATTGAGGGCTTCCTCGCCACGATATGATTCACGCTACACCAGCGCATCACAGCGCTGCGAGGGGGCTGCATGTGGCAAGACTACGAGCCGTTTATCTCGATTGGCGTGGCGCTGGCTGCGGGACTGTTGATCGGCTTCGAGCGTGAGCAGTCGCAGTCCCCGGACGCCGGACAGATCGGCTTCCTTGGGGGGGCACGGACCTATCCGCTGTTTGCGCTTGTCGGGGCACTCTCAGTGCTACTTGGACATGGCACGTGGTCCTTTTTTCCGCTGCTATCGTTTCTGGGCATGCTTGGGCTGGTGACGATCTCGTATGCCGACGACGTCCGCAAGGAACGGGACCGTGGCCTGACCACCGAGGCCTCGCTGCTCCTCACGTTTCTCCTTGGAGCACTGGGCGCGACACGCACGCTGATCCTGCCTGAAAGTCGCCGCGTCATTTTTGTGCTCGGCATCGCGGTGGTGGTGACGCTGCTTTTGTCGTCGAAGCCTCGACTTAAAGATCTCGTCCGCCATGTCTCGGCGGATGACCTCTACGCAACGCTCAAGTTTCTGATCATCGCGGTCCTGATTTTGCCGCTGCTGCCGAACACCACCTTCGGGCCGCTCAGCGTTCTCAATCCATTCAACATTGGGCTGATGGTCGCGCTCATCGCAGGGGTGAGCTTCGTCGGCTATGTGGCGATCCGGATCCTCGGTCCGGGGCGAGGCCTGGCCGTCACGGCGATCATCGGTGGACTGATTTCCTCGACGGCAGTTACGCTGGCCTCGGCGGGTCGAGCCAGAAAAGATCAAGAGCTGGCCCCGGCTGCGGCGCTGGCAATCGTGCTGGCCTCGACGATCATGTCGGCGCGTGTCCTGTTCGAGGTCGCGGTGGTCTATCGGCCCTTATTGACACCCCTTCTGCCGCCCATCGGCGCGATGTTTGTCGTCGGAATGGCCGCTAGTCTGCTGCTGTATCGTCGCTCGCGAAAGCAATCGGATGCGCTTTCCTCGTCAGAGGTGACGTTCCAAAATCCATTCGAGCTGGGCTCAGCGGTCAAGAGTGGGTTGCTTTTTGCGCTGGTGCTGCTCGGTGCCAAGGCGGCCCAAAACTATGCTGGGACCAAGGGCATCTACTTTGCCGCGCTGTTTGCGGGCACAACCGATGTCGATGCCATCACGCTGTCTACGGCCAACCTGGCTCGCAGCGGTCTGGCGACGCAAATCGCGGTGACGACGATTGTGCTCGGGGTTACGGCCAACACCATTGTCAAAGGCTCGATGGCGGTAGTGGTTGGCGGTGGGCGATTGGCGCGTCCTGTAATCGGGGCGTTTGCGGCCATTCTCATCGCTGGGGCACTGGGAGTTGCCCTGACCTGGTTGTAGTTAGCTTCTCATTAATGATTGAGATTAATTGAGTGCTTTATGTTACAATTCTGAGCGGCCCACTATTTGAGACAGCGGCCCCCCAGGACACCATGACGCAAGAGACCACTCGTCCCCGCTTCGAAGTGACCGCCCGCCTGGAAAACCCCAGCTCCGAGGAACCGCACGACGTAATTGGGCTGTCGCCAAGCACCGTCACCTTCCTCTGTAGTGAGCCGCCAGGCATCGGTACCGAGGTCGATTTGGTGGTGCATCTGCCCGCACTGCGTTCGTCGGTACGTGCCATGGGTCGGGTGCTGTTTCGAAACCGCAGTGAGCCTGCCGATCTTGGCGTCCAGCTCGCCACTGTTGATGGCAACGGCCAAGAGCTGCTGCGTCGCTATCTCGATCAAGTTCTGGCTGTGGCTACTTGCTAAGCTGCCGATGGAGCGCGAGCGCTTCCTCGGCGATGGTGATTCCACAGGCGGGACAGCGACTGAGCTGCTCCGCTCCGCCGCTTAGCTTGGCCCCACAGGCACAGACCACCCCGACGAGTCGTGCTGGATTTCCGCACGAAAGACCATAGGCCGGAACATCCCTTGTGACCACCGCACCCGCCGCGACCATTGCGAACTTGCCGATGGTAATCCCACAGACCAGGATCGCGCCGGCTCCGATCGCCGCACCTTCGCAGATTCTCGTGGGAGTGACTCGAAAATCACTTGGCCCACGCTGCCGTCCATCGGGGAAGATTGCTCGTGGTGTCAAATCGTTGGTGGTGGTAGCGCGTGGCCCGAGAAACACGCCATCTTCGACGGTCACGCCATGATACAGGTAGACGCCATTTTGGATCTTGCAGCGCGCTCCGACGTGGACACCGGCATCGAGATAGGAGTCTTTGCCGATCAGCGTCCCCTCACCGACGACGGCATCCTCGCGAACCTGGGCTTGGTTCCAGACCCGCACGCCGTCCGCGAGTCGAGCCCGCGCTGAGACGTCAGCGGTCGGATGAATGAACACGGCCATCACCGCACTCCTTCGCTTGCATCATCATGCTGTTGTGGAGGTTAAATTCCCGATAAAGTGTGGGGCCGGTTCCACTGTTTGCTCAACCTAACACCGTACTAGAGAGGTTCAGATGAGGCTTAGCCACACACTTTCGCGACTCCTTACCCTTACCGCAACCCTGACCAGCGTGGGGATTGCCGTGAACAGCTCGGCGCACGCGGTACTGACCTATCCGCTGTCTCGCGATGGGGCGGATGCCAACAAGACCGGCCCGTGCGGAGTGGCTCCGACCATCAACGGCCCGAACGTGTACACGCCGGGTCAGTCCATGACGGTGACTTGGAAAGAGACGGTCAATCACCCTGGCTGCTTCGTAGTGGAATGGTCTAGCGACAACAACGCCACATTCACCAACCTAGCGACGGTCAAGCACACCACGGTAGGCGCGTTGCCACGACCTTATTCCACCACGGTGACGCTACCGGCAGGCAACTGCACAAACTGCACGTTGCGGATGGTCCAGCACATGCTTGCCAACGAGACGCTGCCCTGTCCTCCGGCGGTGCCTGCTGCGGGATCGCTGTATTTCTCGTGCGCCCAAATGAATGCCTCGACCACGCCGCCATCCGACATGGGAGGGACGGAGGATCTGGCGACCGCACCAGACTTGGCCATGCCACCGACGATGGACGGCGGGACCACCGCGACGGGCTGTAACTTTCCGGGCCACGCTGCGACCTCGGCGGGTGGATTGATGGTGCTTGCCGCAGCGGTGGGCCTGCTTCGCCGTCGTCGCTGAGCTTGACCGCTGCACCCAGCGTGGGCGGGCCTATTAGCGCGGGTTTGCTCGTGTTCATCCGTCGTGTTAGCGTCCTCGGCCATGCCCGATCCCCGTATCGTCGTCGTCGATGACAACCAACGGTTCTGCGAGCAGGTGGTCGCCGCCTTCGCCGAGGTCGGTATCGCCGCGCAAGGCTTTGCCAGAGGCAGCGAGGCCCAGCCAGTCATTGCGAGTCAGCGGCCCGAGCTTCTCGTCGTGGACCTGCTGCGCCCCGGCTCAGAGGGTCGCTGGCTACTCTCGCAGGTGTATTCGTCAGATGGCTCGCTGGCCGTGCTGGCGCTGGTCGGTGTGACCGACGACTTGTCGATTCTCCCCGATGGTGTCGACGCGCTGGTTCGTCCGGTGTTTCCGCGACAAGTGGTCGCGTCGGCCCAGCGGCTTTTGCCGGGTCCGCCGCTGCGGGGTGGGCGACAGGCGACGCTGCGGGGGCTGCCGTCGATCAGCGATTCTTCGGCGGTTCACTCGCGGCCCCCGTCCCCAGCTTCGGCCATCCCGGTCGCTGTCCAGGACAAGATCACCGCTCGCCAGCCGTCGACGCCCAACCCGTTCGAGGAAGACTCCGAGTTCGAGCCCGGTGAGACCCTGCTCGCACCGGAAAGCATCGCCGTGTTGGCTCGCGAGATGATGCGGACGCACACCGATGATCCGGCGCTCCTCCACAGCGGTGATCTGCTCGCGCTCGACGACGATCTGGTCCACGGCGAAGAGGATACGCTGCCTCATGATGGGCGAAGGCAGGCTGGATCGTCGGAGCCGCATCGTGGACAGGCCAAAACGGCGACTGGCGAGGTACTGAGCGGGGATCTGTCCGCGCTCCCGCTCCTGGAGGTGATGGACCTGCTGGCCAGGCAGAAGCCGAGCGGGATGTTGACCGTCACCACCGCCGGGAGACAGGTTCTGGTCTATTTTCTCGATGGTCTGATTGCGCAAGCGACGGCGCAGGGATTGCCGAGCTTGCGACTCGGTCGCTTTCTGCTGGAACTCGACGGACAGCTTCGCCAGCCCGAGATTGATGCGGTGGCGTCGCAGTCCCACGGTCAGCCCGGATCGAGCGAGCGCGATGCGACGAGGGTGGCCTCTTCTGCGGTGTTCCTGGGTGGGCCACAGGGTCCAGAGAACCTGCTCGGGCAACGGCTGGTGCGGGCGGGACTGTTGCGACGAGAAGAGCTGTGGCAAGCACTGGCTCGGCAGAGCTGCGAGCTGATCTGCGAGGCGCTGCGGATTCCCTCGGGACGCTTTGTGTTCGAGCGGACCCGGCACCTGCCGATGAGCGTGCTGTCGGAGGAACATGGCGGTGCGCTCCAGCTTGACCCGGCGCAGGTGCTTCTCGAAGGACAGCGGCGGCTCGATGACTGGCGGCGCTTCGAACAGGATGTGGCCGAGGGCGCGATCTACGTCAGCCATGGTTTTGCGACGAGTGAGCTGCTGCGCTTTGGCCTGAGTCAGGCCGAGCTGGCGGTGCTGGGCTTGTGCAATGGGCGGGCGTCAGTGGCCGATCTGGCTCGCGAGAGTCGGCTGCCACTGGCCGAGGTGTCACGAACGCTGTCACGGCTGACCGCACTGCGACTGCTTCGCCGTCGGCTCCCGGCGCTGCTGGCATTATGACGGTCGAGGTCGGCAATGCTCGTCGCGGCGATTCAGTGTAAGGCGAACAAGCGCGATCCGCTGGGCTCTCAGACGAGGCTGCTCGGGCTGTGTGAGGATGCGGCGCAGCGCGGGGCCGCCCTGATTGTCTGTCCCGAGATGGCGCTGAGCGGCTATCTGTTTGCCAATGCTGCCGACGCGAGACGGGTCGCCGAGCCTGCGACCGGACCCAGCTTCCAGCTTCTGGCCGCTCTGTCCGCCCGGCACCGCTGCACCATCGTCTGCGGCTATCCCGAGGTCGTGCCGAGCGACACCGGGGACCGACTCTACAACTCGGCGTGGCTGATTGGTCCCGACGGAACGCTGCTCTACAACTACCGCAAGCGGCTGCTCTTTGACGCCGACGAGACCTGGGCCCAACCCGGCGACACCGCCTATCCACAGCTTCGTTTGCCGTGGGGATCGCTGACCGCCGGGATCTGCATGGACCTAAACGACGATCGCTTTACCCAGTTTCTGGCGCGGGAGGAGGCGAGCGTGGTGGCGTTTTGTACCAACTGGCTCGAAGAGGGGCTCGACCTGCACGGCTACTGGCGCTATCGCTTGCTCGGCGTGCGCAGCATCTTTGTCGCAGCCAACACCTACGGCGACGAGCGCTGCGCGGGACACGCTCCCACCCGGTTTGCCGGGCAGTCGGTGATTCTCGATGCCAGGGGCAGGCCGCTCGCGATCGCACCGTCCAAGGGGGACGCCGTGATCACGGCCGAGGTCACGCTGCGCCCCTGAACAACAAAAAAGCCGCAGCGGATTTCCCACTGCGGCTTTCTGTCGGGGCGAGAGGATTTGAACCTCCGACTCCCTGGTCCCGAACCAGGTGCGCTACCAGGCTGCGCTACGCCCCGCTAAACCAGCGAAACAGGTGGTACTTCTAGCGGGTTTTGGGCCAGGCTGTCAATCATTTTTCCCGAGCGGTCCCATCTTGAAATGGCGCAGCGCGTCATCGAAAATCTCGTCCCGATGACCCAGCCGACCGCCCCCGCAACTGGTTTGCCGCCCGCTTCACCTCTGCCTGCGTGGCTCTTTGAAAAGCCGGAGCCGTCGTCCGAAAAGCCGATCATCGTCCAGAAGTACGGCGGTAGCTCGGTGGCCGATCCCGAGCGGCTCAAGCTGGTGGCGCAGCGTGTCTCGGAGACGGTCAAACAGGGCCATCGGGTGGTGGTGGTGGTGTCGGCGATGGGCAAGACCACCGACCAACTGATCGCGCTCGCCAAGAGCGTGACGCAGGTGCCCCCCCGACGAGAGCTGGACATGCTGCTCTCAAGCGGCGAGCGGATCTCGATGGCGCTCCTCGCGATGGCGCTGTCGGAACTCGGCCACGATGCGATCAGCTTCACCGGCTCGCAGTCGGGGATCTTGACCAACGATCGTCACTCGGGGGCGCGCATCATCGAGATTCGCCCGGTGCGCATCCTCGACGAGCTAGATCGTGATCGGATCGTCATCGTCGCGGGCTTCCAGGGCATGAGCTACAAGCGCGAGGTGACGACGCTCGGGCGGGGCGGCTCGGATACGACGGCGGTGGCACTGGCGGCGGCGCTTCAGGCGAGCTGCTGCGAGATTTACTCGGATGTCGACGGCGTGTACTCGGCGGACCCTCGGGTGGTGCCCGAGGCCAAGCACATCCCCGAGCTGGGCCATCGCGAGATGCAAGAGCTGGCCGATCACGGTGCCAAGGTGCTAAACGCCCAAGCGGTCGAGTGGGCGCAGCGGGCGGGGATTGTGATTCATGCCAAAAAGACCCACGGCTCGTCCCGGCAGACGGTGATTGCGGCGGACAGTGAGCGCAGAGGGGAGCGAGGTCGGGCCACGGCGGTGACCGGGACGGCCCAGGTGGTCGATCTGACGACGCGACGCGGGGCCGACGTGCTGCGGGTGCTCGGCGAACAGGGCGTGCTGCTGCGACACCTGGCGATCACCGAGGAGCAGTTGGAAGCGACGCTGACGCTCGACGACCTGCCCGACTTTGCCCGGACGCAAGCGCTGCTGCGGAGCGTGGACCCGGAGCTGCACCTGCGGGACGACCAAGGGATGGTGACGGCCGTGGGTCCAAGCCTGGGCAGCGACGCACAGGCGGTCTCGCGGTTGCTGCTCCACCTTGGCCAGGCCGGGCTGCATCCGGGGCGAGTCACCACCTCGCCGCTGCGGATCTCGATCTGGCTACCCACAGCAGAAGTCGACCCAGCCACCCGCCTGCTGCACGGGTTGCTGTGCTAGCCCGGGATCGGGTCCATCGTAGTGCGCGATACAGGGACTGGAAGGTGTTGCGGGGGCTTGAATGTCGGAGGGAGGGCACCCGGGAAGGTGTTGCGGGGGCTTGAATGTCGGAGGGAGGGCACCCGGGAAGGTGTTGC
>CALLYL010000431.1 GCA_937859535.1 uncultured Myxococcales bacterium | reverse complement strand
AACGTACCGGGTCAGCGACGGCAGTAGACAGTCTGTATCAGACAATCCCCCCCGTCGAGAGGCTTGCGAAAACTTCCCTACTGTATACGGGATGCAATGCGCTGAAGTCGGCAACGACTGCGATGAGCCTTCTGGTGGGCAGCTTGACGCTGGACATGAAGAGCCAGCGCTGACATCACGGCTTCTGCACTGCGTCCAAGCAGCACGCATCCAGCGCCGCAAAAATCGCGGCTCGGTTTGGCTGCTCCAGGGCGGACAGTAGGGCGAGAAGCTGCGCTCTGTGCGGCGCAAAGCGTGGGTCGGTCTGTAGGAAGTGTCGCGTGCCGCCGAACGCCCATGTCGAACGGAACTCTGCCGGCTGCGCGACGACCAGGGCTCGGAGCGCTTGGCGCTTTTGCGCAGCCTCAGTGGTCTTCCCTTGGCCCAGCAGCGCTGCGGATTCGATGGCGAGCAGCGGCACCTGTTCAGCAGGGGACAGCTTGGCAAAGACCTTGGCGAGCAACACGGACACCTCGGCGAGGCGTCCTGTAGTCAGGTGTGACTCGATGTAGTTGGTCCACACCGCCAGGTCGTCGGGGTGGCGGTCCAGCCAAGCCCGGTTGAGCGCGTACGCCTCGGCAAACAAGAACAGCTTTTCGTGGTAGCGGACATATGCCTCCCCGTAGCCCTCGGACCAGTCGGGATTGACGCTCAGGACGTTTGCAAAGCTGTCGGCAGTGCAGCGGTCGTCAGGAACCAGGGCACAGGTGCGGGCCAGGTTCGTTTGGGCTCTCTCCCAGTCAATGGGAAATGCCGGCTGGGTGTGGATTTCCAGCGCTGCTCGGAACGATGTGATGGATTGGGTCAGCAGCTCTTTTCGTACGTGGCTGTCCGCTGGCAACCGGCTCACTTGGTCCCTGAGCGCAGTGCCCAAGTTGTTCTGGGTCATCGCCCAGTCCTGCGGCAGGTCTTTTTTCGTATAGACCTCCAGCGCCAAGCGGTAGGCGGAGACGGCCTGGGAAAGTAGCGCCGTGCCCTCGATCCCTTGCGTCCGGCTCGCTTGGTCCCTGAGCGCATTGCCCAATTTGTTCTGGGTCGCCGCCCAGTGCTGCGGCAGGTCTTGTTTCGTTTGGACCTCCAGCGCCAAGCGGTAGGCGGAGACGGCCTGGGAAAGCAGCGCCGTGCCCTCGGTTCCTTGCGTCCGGCTCGCTTGGTCCCAGAGCGCAATGCCCAGATTGTTCTGGGTCCTCGCCCAGTCTTGCGGCAGGTCTTGTTTCGTCTGGACCTCCAGCGCGGAGCGGAAGGCCATGACGGCCTGCGCCAGCAGCGCGGTGCCCTCGAGCCCTTGCGTCCGGCTCGCTTGGTCCCTGAGCGTAGCACCCAGGTTGTTCTGGGTCCTCGCCCAGTCTTGCGGCAGGTCTTTTTTCGAATAGACCTCCAGCGCGAAGCGGTAGGCCAAGACGGCCTGCGCCAGATGGACGCGGGATGATTCACCCTCGACCCGGATTCCAAGCTCCGCATGAGCAATCCCAAGCAGATTCTGGACTTTCGCCCACAGCGCAGGAGATCCGTCCCGCTTCGCCCAGCGCTCCACTTTTTCATACTCGGCAAGCGCGGCGGCAAAGTCGTAGCGCAGCGCATACGCATCAGCGGCCTTCACAAACCGTCTCACCGCACGCTCGGTTCTCTCTAGCACCTGCGCCTTCAGCCTCTCCAACTCCTGCACGTCCTTCTGCCCCAGCTCGTCGAAACAGAGGGCCGCTTGCTCAAGCTGCTTTTGGCTGTAGTGCGCCAGGCACACCTGCTCGTCGTCCCGCTGCTGCCGCGACAGCACTTCTTGGGCCCACTTGTCCACCGCCGTCTGGACTTGCGCAAGGCTCAGCCCGTACTCGCTCGCCCACTTCTGCATCGGCCCCTTGAGGTCCACCGGCGGCGGCGCACTGCCTGGCGGAACGGCGGGACTGGCGCGGGCGCTCTCCTTGGCCTCGGACATCATCCGCGCCAGCAAGCTCGCCAGCCCTTGCGACCCCAGAAACCGCAGCGACCCTTTCGGGAGCAGATTCAGCTTCACCGTCTGCGGCTGCTCAGGAACCACCACCCGACCGTCCGCCGGTTGGTACAGCAGCCAGCCCGGCACGCCCTCGACCTCCACCTCGATGCTCTGGCCGAGCCGAGTGCTGCGCAGCAGCTGCACACGAAACAGCCCATGGGCGTCACTGCCCACCCAGTTGCCCGTTCCCTTCATCGCCACGCGGGCCCGCTCCACCGCCACCTCACGATCGCCCCCGTCGCGGTCAGGCAGCAGCTTCTGGACGTAACCCACCAGCACCGGCGGCTTGTCCTCGGCACGAGCCGTCACCCCCCACGAAGCGAGCAGTCCCAGCCCGAGCCCACACGCTGTCCACGTCGCCGGTCGTCTTGTGCGCATATGCCCTCTTAGCAGACTATCTGTTCGACCTGCGATACAGTGCGCAAGATGAGTGCCAAGCCCGCCCACCACCGACTGCGCGAGCTGCTGCTTGCCACGCTGCGAACGGATGCAGACTTTGCGGCGTTCGTGATGGACCATCACCCACAGGTCGCACAGCGGTTTTCCGACGGACAGGACCGTGTGCAGAAGACCAACCTGCTTTTGTGGCACGTCGCCGGACAGGTGATTCTGCAAGAGCTTCGCCAGTCTTGGCCCAAGGAAGTCGCCGCGTTCGAGTCCCAGCACGGTCCGATTGCAGCGACAGACTTTCTGGATCGACTCCGCTTTGCAAACGCAGGGTCATGGCAGAGGACTCAGGTGATGACGTTCGCGCTGGGTGCCGGGCTTGTGGCGGGCTTGTGGTTCACACTTCGAACCACGTCACCGAGTCCCACGCAGACAGCGACGCTCCGTGACCTATCGCATCCACTGCCGCACTCATTCCTCGCTCCTGACCTGGCGCAAGCGATGCAGCCGCTCGCCGGTGGAATTCGCAACTGCCAGGGCCGCCCGGCCCCGAACGTGAGGCTGGTGGTTCTCGGGAAACAGGTCGAGACACGCAGTGACGCAGACGGTCAGTTCTCGCTGCGTGTCCCCGGCCAGCTCGATGAGCCCGTTCAGCTCCGTCTCCAAAGCACCCCAAGCGCCGAGCCCCACGACCACTGGGTCAACCTCGGCCAAACCCACCTGAGCCTACCAACACAAAGTTGCGGCAAGTAACACCCCGCACGGATGTCCCCCCGCCCTGGCCCACCGCAACGTCCCCGAGTCAGTCCCGCAATCATCCAAACCAGCAACCCCAGCCAACTCTACCAGACCAAGCACATCCAGAAGAAAACGCAAGCGCTTTCCCACTACAACGCGGGCGCGAAGGGTACCGAATGAAACGCTACGACGCCTTGCATGAAGACACCTACAAGGGCTCCAAGCGTCGCATCTGTTGCTATCGGTTACATTCGAGTTAGTAGCGTAGAACAGGCACAAGAAGGCGTAAGTCTCGATGTGCAGAAAGAGAAGCTGCGAGGATATTGCAAGGTCCATCGGATTCAACTAATCGACATCAAGTCCGATGAAGGGATATCGGGTGGAACAATCGAGCGGCCAGGACTGCAAGCAGCGCTACGATGCCTTGAGCGAGGGCAAGCCAATACGCTCATCGTCACCAAACTCGATCGGTTGACTCGCTCAGTTAAGGATCTTTGTGCGCTGGTCGATCGGTTCTTCTCGCATGAGAACTATCACCTGCTTTCGCTGTGCGGGATGATCAATACGCATACGGCGGCAGGTCGAATGATGATGCTGAACCTTGCCAACTATGCTCAGTTTGAGCGCGAGCTTGTGCGAGAACGGACGCAAGAAGCGATGCAGCATCTTAAAGCGCAGGGTGTGCGTGTCGGGAAAGCGCCGTTTGGCTATCTTCATAGCCACGAACTCGATGCACACGGACGGCGATTGCTGGTCAAGTCTCCGGCGGAAATGGAGATCCTGCGCCATATCGTGTCGCTGTTTGGGCAAGGCCACAACCTCAGCGAGATTACCCGGATGCTCAACGAGCAGGGCAAGCCGTCGAAACAGGGCAAGCGGTGGTATAGCCGTGTCGTCGGACAGATCCTGGAGCGCGAGGGCTACTATACGCCGTGTGTGCATCCGAAGATTGAGCGGGTCTGCGACATCAACGTGTCGGCGGCGAGGGCGCGGGAGCTGAATGCGCAGGGGCTCAGCCTCCGTGACATCGCGGAGCGGCTGACGAAAGAGCGACACATTCCACAGCGGGCGAAGGAGTGGCACGCCGCGACGGTGCGGAGCCTGCTTCGCCGTCCGGTCGGTGAGGTTCGCAAGAGTGCTGCCGAGGTGGCTCGCGAGCTGCGCGACGGCGGTGCAAGCCTGCGGCAGATCGGGCGAGCGCTGACAGACCAGGGCTACACGCCGCCACGCGGTGGGCGGTGGCATCCGGCGACCGTGATGCACCTCCTCGATCCGATGTAGGCGGGTCGGCCCTCGGCTTCGTGAGGGCATCGGGACGTGGTGATATCACGGGGATATCGCCGTGATATCACGCCGTCGCTGGGACGTAATATCACGGTGACATCGGCGCGATATCAGCCACCGGAAGTTCGAGCGGGCCGATTGTCCCCGCCACGCGGTGGGCGGTGGCATCCGGCGATCGTGATGCACCTCCTCGATCCGATGTAGACGGCCCAGGGCTGTCGTGGCCCAGCTCTCGCGACCCGTCATATGATCGTCATATGAGAGCGCTGCCTGTCCGACGCACTCTTGTCATATGAGAGTCATATGAGCGAGCCGCCGACGCGATGGCTGGCCTTGATGTCGACGTCATGCCTGACGTCAACCATGGTGTCAGCCAAGCCACAACGAGGGCGTCATCATGACGCCGCCCGCGACACCAAGCTGGTGTCAAGCCGACGCCACCCGAGGCACCAAGCTGGTGTCAAGCCGACGCCACCCCGAGGCACCAAGCTGGTGTCAAGCCGACGCCACCCCGAGGCACCAAGCTGGTGTCAAGCCGACGCCACCCCGAGGCACCAAGCTGGTG
>CALLYL010000430.1 GCA_937859535.1 uncultured Myxococcales bacterium | reverse complement strand
CCCGCTTCTTTAACGAAGCCAAGGCTGTGAATGACATCAACCATCCGAACATCGTCGACATCATCGACTTTGGTGAGTCGACGGTGGATGGGGTGACGTTCAAGTACATCATGATGGAGTTCCTCGACGGCGAGAGCCTCTCGGCTCGGATGCGTCGCGAGGGCGTTACGATTCGTGAGAGTGTCAGCATCTTGGCGCAGTGCTGCTCGGCGCTGTCGGCCAGCCACGCCAAGGGCGTTGTTCACCGAGACCTGAAGCCCGAGAACATTTTCCTCGTTAGTCGGCCTAGCGATCGCAACTATGTGAAGCTGCTCGACTTCGGTATTGCCAAGCTGACCACCGAGGACGGGGCGATGTCGCAAAAGACGCGCACCGGCATGGTGATCGGTACGCCGACGTATATGAGTCCGGAGCAGTGCGACGGCAAGGGCAACATCGATCATCGCGCCGACATCTATGCGCTCGGCATCGTGATGTACGAGCTGCTGTCGGGCAAAGTGCCATTTCCGGGGGAAGGGTTTGGCGAAGTGCTCGTCGCTCACTTGACGCGTGAGCCGGATTCTCCTCGGACGATTAACGCGAACATTCCGCCCGAGCTGGAAGCGATCGTGATGCGCTGTCTGCGCAAGAAACGAGAGGAACGCTTCCAGTCGATGAACGATATGCAGCTCGCGCTGGTGGACCCGATGCCGCACTACCAGACGTGGATGAATGGCCAACCGGCACCTCGGGCAAATGGGCCAGTGCCGCTGCCGGGGAGTGGCTCGGTGATGATGTCGGCGGCGATGATGCCGAGCGGCTCGATTCCGGGAATGATGAATCCGATGCAGTCGGGGGCCCTTCATCCGGGGCAGAGCGGGATGATGCGGCCGGCGGGACAGAGCGCCGTGATGCCAGCGGGAATGATGCCGCAAGCGGCCATGAGCAATCCCGGTCAGTATGGCCAACCGGGGTGGCAGCAGCAGCAAGCGTGGCAGCAGCAGCAAGCGTGGCAGCAACAGCAGATGCAGCAACAGCAGATGCAGCAGCAGCAGATGCAGCAGCAGCAGATGCAGCAGCAGCAGATGCAGCAGCAACAGCAGATGCAGCAACAGCAGATGCAGATGCAGCAGCAAGCGCAGATGCAGCAGCAAGCGCAGATGCAGCAGCAAGCGCAGATGCAGCAGCAAATGCAGCCGGCGCAGATGCAGGGCCATCCGATGGCTTCGGGAGTCGTGCATCAGGGACAGATGCCGCAAGGGATGATGTCAGGGAGCCCGATGGCATCGTCGGTGATGTCTGCTCTGCCCGCACAACCTGCCGCTCCCGTCGAGGTCGTCTCGAGTCCGGCAGCGCAATCGGGAGCTCGCTCGACGACGCTGTCTGGTGCCTCGGGTGAGGCTGCGCCCAAGCGTCGAAAGCCGGCCCCCGTGCTGATCGGCTTTGCGGCCGCCATGGCGCTCGGGTCGATGAGCATGGTCGCGGTGAAATTTCTGCGGGGTACCCCGCCCACGGTGGTTGCCTCGCCTCGACCAGTTGCCTCGATCAAGATTTCGGTGAAGACCGATCCTCCCGATGCGGAGATCGAACAGACCGGGCCGGAAGGCAAGGCGATTCACAAAGCGCCGCATACCTTCGTCGTGAAGAAGGACAGCGGTGAGATGAGCCTGAAGATTCGATCTGCTGGGTATCAGGAAGAGAGCCGGGTGGTGAATCCGTCCGAAGACCAAAACATCGAGATCACGCTGGCCAAGCAGGCGCAACCCACGGAGCCGCCTGTGACCGACACGGCTTCGACTCCCAAAGCGAAGACCGAGAGCGTTTCCGGAAAAGAAGGCAAAGAGGCGAAGGAAGCCAAGTCCGCCAAAGAGCCGAAGGAAGGCAAAGAGGGCAAAGTCGCGAAGGAAGGCAAGGAGCCGAAGGAAGCCAAGCCCGCGAAGGAGCCCAAGGAAGCGAAGGAGCCCAAGGAAGCCAAACCGGCGAAGGAGCCGAAGGAACCCAAGTCGGTGACTGCGAAGGAACCGAAAGAAGCCAAGCCGGCCAAGGAAGCCAAGCCCGCGAAGGAACCGAAAGAGCCGAAGGGTCCGAAGAAGAAGAAAGAGGACCTACTGGCACCGGTTTTCTAGCTTTCGAGTCATTCCCTCCTGCTGCTATTCGCCTCAGGCACCAAGCTCATACATGAACCATTGTCGTCATTGTTGGACGCTGGCATCCCTGTCCATCGTATTGGGAGTGCTGGTGTGCACCGGCTGTCCGGGAATGCGGATTCGCGATGCGCAGGACCAGGTCCGCATCATCGAGGATTTGCCCTATGTGAGCGGCAGTCTGGATCCCAAGCAGCGGCTTGATCTGTACCTTCCGAAAGACCGCCAGGACTTCCCAATGGTGCTGTTCGTTCACGGCGGCTTTTGGCGGAATCAGGATCGCCGATACTACCAAGCGTTCACAGGGTTACATGGCAATGTGGGAGTAGCGCTTGCCAAACATGGATTTGGTGTTGCGGTGGCAAGCTACCGACTCCTGCCCTCTGCATCGCTTGCCGATCAGCTCATCGATGTGGCGGCTGCGGCTCACTTTACAGTCGAGCATGCACAGGAATACGGAGGCAATCCACACAAGCTGGTGCTCGCTGGCTTTTCAGCAGGAGGACACCTGATTATGTCTCTGTGTGTGGATCCAGCGCGACTCAAACAGGTGTCTGCGGAGCCCTCTGTGGTGCGCGGATGCGTCTCTGTGTCCGGGGTTCTCGACATTGCTGCCATGGCAGCAGGGCAAGATGCCGAGTTCAACAAAGAGGTCACCGACCGTCACTTTGGGACGGCGCGGGAAGGACTCCCACGGTTTTCACCGATTCAGAAATTCTCTGCACAGATGCCGATGCCGCTGATTCTATGGGCCGAAAAGGACTATCCGTTTGTGAAGCAAGCGGGGCATTCCGCCGTCGAGAAGGTCAAGTCATTAGGGCTTATTCCGCATGCCAAAGAACTAGCGGGTCACGATCACGCGGACATGGTCCTTCGCATCAATAGCAAAGAGGATCAAGTCACAGAGTCGGTCGTGGCGTTTCTTACGAGCGTGATGAATCAGCCGTAGCGGGCTTGACGAGCAGGATGATCTATTCCTGTCCGGTTGCGGCGTTTTTTCGCCCGATCCACAGATGTCCAACCAGGGTCAGCGTGATTCCTGTGAGGAACACGCCAACCATGATGCTACCGAGCTGCGGGAAGCTGTGGGTGGTGAAGTTGGCGACGTCTTTGGTTCCCAAGATCACGGGTGTAAACGGCTTGATCTTGACCGGTGCTTCCGGTGACAGGTCGTGTCCATACAGATAGAGCTGATAGACAAAGCGGCCGAATGCAAACAGGCCTCCGTACAGAGACAGTACCGTGAGATCAACCAGTGCTCGGATATCTCCAATCACCGCCACTCTTAAGGTAAGGAGTGCCAGCGCTCCGAGAAAGAACGGAAGAAAATCCAGATCCGCGAACGCACGCTGATCGAGCTTGCGCATGCCGATATAGTGATTGAGGGTGTTGATCTCTTGGATGTCGTGTCCCTCATTTCCTCCGACGATCTTGTACGCGTAGATGTCCATCGACAGTCCCTGCGGGTACTGCGGGGCCTCCATGCTGATCTTCCACAGTGGAAACCACAGAGACAGAAGCAGCGGCACCGTCAGCAGCGCGAGGACCAATCGGGAGTGCGGCAGAATCGGTCTAGACAGAAACTCATGGAACTTCGCTAGGTATAGCATCATCGCTGTTACACCAAATCGCTAGAACGGAACGAGCGGGCCGCAGCGGCCAGACAGAGTCCGCCAAAGAGGGTAGGCCAGGCCAGTCCAAGTCCCAGCAGCACGCTGGAGCCGAGACGATTGGCCAGAAAGAAACCCACCGGGCCAAGTGTGGACAGCTCGGGCTCGACGGCAGATAGGAGTGCCAGGCGGGCCGCTTGGACCGGATT
>CALLYL010000429.1 GCA_937859535.1 uncultured Myxococcales bacterium | reverse complement strand
GACACGGCGTTGACGGTGACCCCACGCGAGGCCAGCTCACGAGCCAAGGTGCGGGTCATGCCGATGAGGCCCGCCTTGGCTGCGACATAGCTGACCTGACCGGCGTTGCCCATCTCGCCGACGACCGAGGTGAGATTGATGATGCGGCCCGACTCTTTGGCTTTGAGCAGCCAGCGCGATGCGGCCCGGCTTAAGTAAAACGCCGAGGAGAGGTTCGTCTCTAGCACTTTGTGCCAGTCAGCGGTCTTGACCCGCATCAGCAGCCCATCGACCGCCACTGCTGCGTTGTTGACCACGACGTCGAGCCGTCCGTACTGTTCACCGATCGCCTTGACCGCTGCATCCACCGCCGCTTCGTTTGCAACATCGAACTGCTGAAGGGCAGCGTTGCCTTCGCCGAGCTCGGCCAACGTCTGCTGCGCGGCCGCTTCGTTCGCAACGTAGTTGACGATGACAAACAGGCCATCACGGACCAGCGCCTTGGCAATGGCGCGGCCAATGCCACGCGACGCCCCGGTTACCAGGGCAACCCGACGCTCAGAGGGGGTAGTAGTCATAGAATGCTCGCTTAGCTGTGAGTGGTTGACGAGGAGGACAGCTCAGAAATCGCCGCAAGGCCACTTGGATCGGAAAAGCCACCCAGTGCCACACCGGGAGCGATGCGCTTCACCAGTCCTTGCAGCACTTTGCCGGGGCCGACCTCGATGATCGCCGTCGCACCGAGGGCAACCAGGCGTTGGACGCAGCCTTCCCAGCGTACGGTCCCGGCGACCTGGCGGACCAGCCGATCGCGTACAGCCGCTGCATCGCCGTGCGGATACGGCTCAGCATCAATGTTGGCGACGACCGGAATCCGCGGTGAACGTACCGCCACTTGGGCAAGCTCGGTGGCAAGCTGGAGCGCGGCAGAATCCATCAACGCCGAATGAAACGGGGCTGATACGGGCAACGCCTTGACCAGCTTGCAACCCTTGCCCTTCGCCAGCGCCATGGCCCGCTCGACAGCGGGCTTGTGGCCCGAGATAACGACCTGGCTCGCGCCGTTTTCATTGGCAGGCTGAACCTTTTCGATCTCGGTCGATGACTCCGCACACAGTGCCGCCACGTCCGTGCTCGATAGACCGACGAGAGCCGCCATGGCCCCCAGCCCTTCAGGCACCGCTTGCTGCATAAAACGCCCACGCAAGTGGACCAGACGCACCGCATCGGTGAAATCAAGGCTCTCGGCCACCACCAGCGCCGAGTATTCGCCGAGTGAGTGACCGGCACACAGCGATGGCAAAAGTCCAAGCTCCCGCCGCAGCACTTCAGCCGCTGCCACGGCACTCGTCAGAAGCGCGGGCTGGGTGTTCTCGGTTCGGAGCAACTCGGTGTCAGGTCCGTCGAAGCAGAGCTTGGAGATCGAGTAACCGAGCGCAGCATCGGCCCGCATGAACAGCTCTCGGACGTAGGGGTAGGCATCACAGAGCGCTTTGCCCATGCCGACGTGCTGCGAGCCCTGACCGGGAAATACGAAGGCAACCTTGTGCATCAGTTCCTCTTAGAAGCGGACGACGGTAGCACCCCAGGCCAAACCGGCCCCGAGCGCGCAGAACAGCAGCCGGTCGCCGCGCTTGACCTTGCCAGAGCGCACTGCCTCATCGAGAGCAATCGGCACCGAGGCGCTGGAGGTGTTTCCGTAGCGATCGATGTTGATAAAGAACTTGTCCATCGGCACATCCAGCCGCTGGGCGACCGCTTCGACGATGCGCAGGTTGGCCTGGTGAGCGATCACCAAGTCGACGTCTTTGGGGGTCAGGCCGTGATGGGCCAAGGCAGTCAGGCATGACGACGACAGGTTGCGCACGGCGTTGGTAAAGATCACCTTGCCGTTCATCTGGATGAAGTGCTTGCCATCAGCGAGCGTCTGCGCAGAGGTCGGATAGAGCGAACCACCACCGGGAATCATCAGCGCTTCGGCTTGGCTGCCGTCCGCAAACAGATGGACCGACTGTACGCCGAGCCCAGCAGCCTGCTCCTCTTCGGTGCACAGCCTGAGGATCGCCGCCCCAGCGCCATCACCAAACAGGACGCAGGTGTTGCGATCCTGCCAGTTCACGTAGCCCGACAGAACCTCGACGCCGCACAGCAAGATGTGGCGATATAGGCCGCTGCGCAGCAGTCCCTCGGCGACAGCAAGGCCATAGATGAAGCCTCCGCACGCCGCAGCCAGGTCAAACGCGGCACTGTGTGGAGCAGCTCCAACCTTACGCTGCACGTAGACCGCGCACGACGGCAGCGGCATGTCAGGGCTGATGGTGGAACAGATGACCGCGTCGATGTCTTTGGGCAAAATGCCCGCAGCCTCGCAAGCTGCGGTACCGGCTCGGGCAGCCAGATCAGACGCAGCTTCTTCGCCCCGACGAACCATGTGGCGGGTACGAATGCCGGTGCGCTCGCGAATCCACGCATCCGAGGTGTCGACCATCTTGCTCAGGTCGTCGTTGGTAAGGATTCGCTCGGGAACGGCACGGCCTGTACCCGCGATGCAAATGCGGCGTAGGCCGGGGTGTTGGTTTACTGGACTCGGCTCGTCACTCATTCAGCCTCCGGTTGGCTGGTGTTCGGGTCGGTGCTTGCCGAACCATCGGCGAAGCGGTGGGCACTGACAGCGACTTTGGTGGCCTCGACTAGCCCTGA
Organism: uncultured Myxococcales bacterium; assembly: GCA_937859535.1. Lineage (GTDB taxonomy): Bacteria > Myxococcota_A > Polyangia > Palsa-1104 > JAEUJZ01 > JAEUKA01. The sequence continues at coordinate 7,439 of CALLYL010000429.1, read as the reverse complement.
CTGCACGTGCTCTTCGGCAACGGCAATGGCACGGCCGATGGCCCGAGCGCTGGCGCGCCCGTGGCAAATGATTGCCACTCCATTTACGCCAAGCAAGGGCGCTCCACCACGACCATCGACATCAACGACACGTTTGAGTGAGTTGAGCGCGGGCATCATCAGCAGTGCCCCCAGCTTGGCCAGCAAGGATCGCTTGACCTCACTGCGCAATAGATCGGCAATAAAGCGGCCTGCACCCTCGGCAGTCTTGAGAACCACATTGCCGGTAAAGCCATCGGTCACGACGACATCAAGCCCGCCTTCGCGGAGCGCTTGTCCAGGCGGTCGTCGGTACTGGAACAGATCGCGACCTTCGACGTAGCCCACATACTCAAACGACCTGCTGGAACTGGCCTGTAGCAGAGCATGCGTTTGTCGAAGCAGCGCGGTGCCTTTGCTGGCCTCTTCGCCGTTCGACAGAAGTCCGACCCGAGGCCTTAGGCGTGGCGAGGTCGCCCGCAGCTTGGCAAAGGTCGCCCCGAGCACGGCAAACTGCGCGAGCGTCTGCGGCTTTACGTCGACGTTGGCACCAGTGTCGAGCAGCACGCACTCACCAATGCGGGGCGGGGCACCGAACAAGCCCGGTTCCAGCGTCGGCATGATGACAGCAATGCCCGGCCGGTCCAGACCACGCATTCGCCCCAGGACAAACAGACCACACGCCAGCATCGCCCCGGAGTTTCCCGCCGAGACGATCGCCTGCGCTTCACCGCTGCGGACCAGCTCGAAGCCGACCCGCATCGACGATTGGCGCTTCTTGCGAACAGCCTGACCTGGGTGATCATCCATGGTGATCACCTCGGTACAGTGACGAATCGAAATACCAAGGTGTGCCGCGCCGAGCCGATGCAGCTCCGCACGCAGGCGAGACTCGTCGCCAAGCAGGATGACCCGTGAGCCACGCTCACGTACTGCCGCCACTGCCCCTTCTACTTCGGGGCCCGGCGCGCTGTCGCCCCCCATGGCGTCGATCGCGATGACAGATGCCACCGGAGGCGCCATCTACGAACTAGGCCTTCTCTGCCGGTGCCTCGTTTTCGGTCGGCTGCGGGATGATGACCCGGCCTTCCTTGGCAGGACCGTACCAACCGCAGGAAGCGCAGATGCGGTGAGGCATCTTGGCCGCCTGGCAATTCGGGCAGGTCGAGGCTGCCGGGGTCGCCATCTTCATCCACTGTGCGCGACGCGAATCACGTCGAGCACTCGATTGTCTTCTTTTCTGAACGGCCATGTTGCTGTGATCTCCAGGCTGATTGAGAGTGAGAGTTAGGGCTTTACGTCGCGGAGCGCCGAAAATGGCGACAGCTTGCCGACAGGTTGGCAGGAGCAGTCGCCCTGGTTCTTGTCAGCGCCGCAGAGAGGACATAGTCCGCGACAGTCCTCGTTACAGTACACGGTGATGGGCACCGAGAGGATTAGGTACTCGCGCACGATCGGCAAGACATCGACTGTCTCACCATTGTGATGGGCGTAGTCAACGTCATCGATATCGTCAGCATCGTCATCGCTCGACGCTTCGCCGTCGTTCTTGGCAAGCGCCGAGGACGGCGGCACAAAGACGGTGTGGACCCGCTGATCAACGATCACCCGCGCCGGACCAAGACAGCGCTGACAAGGCAACGATATTTCGCCGGTCAGCTTGCCATCGCACAGCACGGTCACGTTGTGCTTGGTCAGATCGGCGACAAGGTGCAGACCGGAGCGCGCACCGTCGACATCCATGTCGCCCAGTGCGTCGGTAATAAGCTCGGCTGGCAGCGCACAGTCGATGTGCTTGCCCTTGTTTTCAAGGTCTTTCAGCCGGAAGCTAAGCTCGGTCATGCCCACTACGCCTTTGAAGTCGCATCATAGAAAGACGAGTCTTTCTGTCAAGATGGCCGATCGGTAGCGCTTGAGATTGATCGCCCGGCGGGTACTATGCGCGCCATGCCGAGCTTTGTGGTGACAGAAGAGGATGATGACAAGACACTGGCGGCGGCCCTGCGCCAGCGGCTTTCGCTAGCGTGGACCCGGGCGCGCGCGATGTGTGAGCAGCACAAGGTAACGGTCGACGGCAAGCTCGCGGCAGACCCAGCGATTCGGGTTCGGGTCGGACAAACGATCGCGGTCGACCACAACGCCCCGCGCCCGCTGCCCAAAGCGGTCACGATTGCCAAGCAGCGGATCGTGTACGAAGACTCGCAACTGCTGGTGCTCAACAAACCGGCGGGCGTTTCCAGCGTTCCGTACGAGCGGGGCGAGATCAACACGGCGATGGACATGGTCCGTGACGCGTGGCGGGCCGAGGGACGCAACGCCACCGAGCAGCCACTCTACGTCGTCCACCGCATCGACAAGGATACCTCTGGGCTTTTGATGTTTGCCAAGACCCGCCCGGCAGAGCACGAGCTTCAGCAGCGCTTTCGTCACCACGACATCAGGCGGCGCTACCTGTGCGTGGTTCACGGCTACTGTCTAAGCCGTACGATCGAAAGCTATCTGATCAAGGATCGCGGCGACGGCCTGCGCGGCTCCTTGGCGGAGTGGAAGGTCGAACTCGGCCATGGTGGCCGGCTGGCGCTGACGCATGTTGAAGTCCTAGAGCACATCGGCAACCTGGCTACGGTCTGCGCGGTGCAAATCGAGACCGGCAAGACCCACCAAATCCGGATCCACTTGGCTGAGTCAGGGCATCCGATCATTGGCGAGCGGGTCTACATTCGTGACTTCACGCGTCGAGGTCAGACCGTGCTGCCAAGCCCGCGCCTACTGCTACATGCCGAGACGCTTGGGTTTGTGCATCCGCAGAGCGAAGAAGACCTGATGTTTCAAGAAGATCCACCATCTGACTTCACCGATGCCATTGCGCGACTGCGCGCCCAGGCCCGCAAAGAGCACAACCAAGCCGTGGCAACGGCTCGCTAGCACCCGCAGCTACTCGGGCTCGTCTAGGTGCGCGAAGGCGGGACGAAGCTTGTCGAAGGTGGCCTGGAGGTGTTCGCTGATCACGCGGACGTCACCGACGACAGGCATAAAGTTGGTGTCACCATTCCAGCGCGGCACGATATGGAAGTGGCAGTGCTGGTCGATGCCGGCCCCGGCGACGCGACCGAGGTTCATCCCGATATTTGCACCATGCGCCGACAGCTCGCGACAGAGGATCTGCTGCGCCTTGCGAAGTAGCTCGCAGGTCGATTGATACTCGTCAGCGGGCAGTGCCGCCAGGTCCGCGCCATGGCGCCTGGGGATGACCATGATGTGACCGCTGTTGTAGGGGAAGCGGTTCATGATGACGAAGGCGGCCTTGGTGCTGCACAAGATCAGATTGTCTGCGTAGCGAGCCGAACCTTCCGCCGGAAACCGACAGAAGATGCACTCTTGAGCACCCTGCTCGCCGCTGGCTTGCAGGATGTACGCCATCCGCCACGGGGCCCACAACCGGTCCATGCTGTTTCCTTTCGGGGATCTTCAGCGAAGTAGCATCGCTGCGGTCACGCCGCCCAAGATAACAGCGCAGAGCACCACCACAAGCAACCAGGACGGCAGGCTCTTCTTGGCAACGGCGACCGCTGGGCTGGCGGTTGGGATGGGCGTAGTCGGACGATCGGTGAACATGCGGGTTTCGTTCGCCCGCATCTCGGTCGTTGGCATGGCCTGGACCGCCTCCGCAATCTTGGCGGCGGCCTGCGTCGGCCCCAGCATTAGGGTTCTTGGCTCCACGTTACGCAGCTCGTGCAGTTTGTCGGCAGCCTCGGCCATGCTGGGCCGCTCCGTCGGCTTTTTGCTGAGCATCTCGGTGACCAAGCGCACCACTGACTGAGCGACCTCCGGTGCCTTGTTACCCAGCGGAGGCAGCGGCTCCAGGATGTGCATCGCGATGACATCGCCAGGCGAGCGACTGACGAACGGCGGTGCTCCAGAGAGAAGCTGGTAGAGCACCACCCCCAGTGAGTAGACATCTGCACGGTCCGTCACTTCCACGCCGCCTCGGCACTGCTCGGGTGCCATATACGTAGGCGTCCCCAGCAACAGTCCGGTGGCGGTCTGCACGCCCGGCAAGGTCTCGCCTGCCAACGCGGCAATCGCCTTGGCGATTCCGAAGTCGAGGATCTTGACCTGCTCGCCCCCCTCCACCGTTTCATCCGCGACGATCAGGACGTTGTCGGGTTGAACATCTCATCCCGTCGAAAACGCGGCTGAGAGTTCCCCACTCTCGTCTGAACGTCTCGGGGGATAGCGCGGATGCTGGCCTGCGTTGCGGTCCTTAGGCAGGCACAAAGGTCGCGATGACCCGTGAGAGGCCGCTTCTTACTCGTACTTGGTGCGCAGCGGAACGCCGAACGCGGTACGGAAGGTGTTCTCGCAGTACTTCCAGCCGTTGGTACCATCGGCCCGCGCCGACACGAAGTAGGGACCGAGTCCGGTGGCCATGATCTCATAAAGCGCCGCGCCGACCTCCTCGCCGCCCTCGGTGCCAAGCTGATCGCCGAGGTTGTTGTAGTAGGCGTGGCAGAGTTCGTGGGCCAAGCCGATGCTCGGCGGACGACGAAACTGCGTCGGTCCTTGGTTGTCCGGGAGCCAGAACACTTTCGAGCTGCTGCCAGCACCTCTCTTGAGCGTCTTGCCCCCGACCTCCTCGCCTTGCGCCTTCTTGTCCTTGCGCGCTCGCTCTTTCGTGTAAAGGAACGCGAGCAGCACGTTCGCGGCCTTCTTGTCGCCCGGCAACTCTGTGCCCTTCACCCACTTTTCGAGGTGTGGCAGATAGTCCTCGGCAGCGCCGAGCTTCATGGGGTTCTCCTTCAAGGTGCGAGGATCCCATGTTGGTATCGGGTTTGAAAACAGCGCCCCGGCCGCTTCGACCAGTTTGGCGTGAATCTCGTCGTCTCCGACGTTGACTTCGTTGCTTTTCAGCTCGCGGCCCAACAGCGCCAAACATAGCTCACGCCCGGAGATGATCGGATTGCCATCTAGCCAGCTCCGCCGCAACGCACAGAACTGATCCGGTCCAGACTCGCACTGATTGCCTCGGCGAGTGGAGAAGTAGATGATGACTTGGTTGTTCTGCTTGACCAGCTTCTGATGCAGCGTGGTCAAAAAGTCCAGCCCGACTGGCCTTGTCTTCAGCTCATCGAGCGCTCCGTTGACGTGAGCGACGAAGTGGTCAGCAGTGTACTTCTTGGGTGGACCTTCGAGATCCTTGCAGACTTTGATCTTTGTATACCCGGTGCAGTTCTCGAAATTGGGCATGCCATACTCCGCGCTAAGGTGATCGGGAAATCTGTGGTTGAAGCAGTCCGTCAGCTCGATTCCTACTTCTCGGGGATCTTGGTGAGCTTAGGCAGCTCGGCCTTGACCGTCTTCACGATGGCATCGGCCTTGTTGAGTTCTTTGACGAGCGGCTCAAGCTCGGCGGTGCTCAGGAACTCCTTGTTGGTGTCCTTGAGGAACGAGCTGTACTTGCTAAACGAGCGGCTGACCGTCTGCACATCTGGAGCGAGGAGCACGACCGCCTCTGCTGCCTGCGCGAACTGCTCTGCTGCCTTCCAGAACCCGCAGTCCTTAATCGCTTTGACCAGCGCCTTGCCGAACGAGGTGTGATCGGGGCTGCCGTGTACGATGGCGCGCAGTCCAGCCACAAAGTCATCGAGCGTCATCTTCTCCCAGAGGATCTTGGTCTTCTTGGGATCGAAGACCGATATCTTGATCGTTTCGGGGGTACGCAGCGACTCGATGATGGTCTTGAACGCGTTCGCCCTTTCCTTCTGCAGATTGCTCAACTGGACAAGGCACACATCGGTGAGGCGACCGCGCTTGGCTACGTCTTTTTCAGCGTGTACTGCATAGATCTCGCAGAGTCCGCGAAGCTCGACCGACTCCTCTTCGAGCGCCTGAAACAGCGATTCCAGAGTGCGTGCGCTCTTGGTCATGGCACGAATGTCGACCATGCGCGCAGTAACCAGAATCAACTGATCATCAAAGACCTTGATGAACTTGGCGTCGGACTTGCTCTTGGCCAGCTCGACTTTGTACCTTCCCATATCGCCTTCGAGTGCGACGAGCGAGTTGTAGAGGTCGAGAACCGTCTTCTTGTTCTTGTTGAAGTCCTTGATGGTGTCGTGAACGCGCTGAAAGGCGTCGCCCATGTCCACCCCCTTGGTCAAACCGCTGTCGACCTTGTACTTGTCCTTCTTCTCTCTCCAACCGTTCTTGTCCCAGACTAGACCGGTGATCGCTTCAAGCAATGGATTGGGCATGTTCCCCCCTTTCAGGCTGTCACAGCCGTGGTGGAGCTCTCTCTGCACTCCACCGAATCATCGATGCACAATGAATGAAAGGCCGCGCCTACCGAGAGACGTAATGGCCCGTTGAGAATACTCTCGTTGGAAGGGGGGAGGCAACAGCGTCGCGACAACCACACGGCATGACTCTATTGCCGACCACAGAGAACCTTCATAGAGTCCCAGCACGTGTTCTGAAGACGCGATCCGAAGGACACTACGGAGCCGAACGACCTCCGCTCAGCGCGTCTTGATACTGGCGAGTGATACGAGACGCAAGCCGCAGCAAAGAGTGATGTTGCATACTCAGCGGAGTGCCATCTAGCACTACTGCGCGATGCACGAACCGCTTCAGGAATCGTTCCGCCAGTAGGCCCCGGAGCCACTCCCAAGCGATATCATCAACGACAAGTGCAGTATTCCTAAGTTTCCCGCTTACTTCCCAGCAATCCTTGGAACGCCAATTTCTCGACGATGATTTGTTAAGCTACAAACTCGGGTTTCAAGTCGCGGTGAACTCAATCCCCGTCGGGGAACGGCTTATTTGTGTTCCCCAGAGGGGTCTTTCTCTCGGCAGCGTAGGGAACGGACTGAAAGCGCCGCGCAACCTGTCAGGCTCTCGAGTCCGCTCTACATGGGCCATCGTAGATCGCTTCGCATGATTCCCAGCGCGTCGATCCATGAAGATCGCTGGCAATCCTGACCAAAAGTCTACGATCGGGCGGCACGCTCGCACGCTGACTCGGCTGGACTCAGCAGCGGCCAGCCCCTTGCCCGGATGGTCGCCAACCGTCACAACTCGGTGCGCTGGCTAGCACATCCTGAAAAAAACGCAAGGCGGTTTCCCGTTACAACGGGGACCGAGCGGTACCCGTCAAACAAAAAATACGCCCCGTCGGTGAGCTTGCTGTTCTGTTCGTTCTGATCGGGCTTGGATGAGGTGGCGTGGGTCCGGCGGCTACGTTCGGCTGGGCTTGGTCGGACTTCTTTTGTGTTCCGTTGCATCATGTCATTGCTACGCTACCTACACCGTCGGGAGATTGCCTCATAGACGGCCATATTGGTGATATGCGCAATGCCCTGATGGCTATGGTTCAGTCGGGTTTGCGCTGGGCTGTCGCGTGAGAGTGGCCAGGACGACGG
>CALLYL010000428.1 GCA_937859535.1 uncultured Myxococcales bacterium | reverse complement strand
GACGGACGCGATCCATCGCGCCGCTGGTGTCGCTTTTGGCCAGCGAGTTGGCCTCTGAAACGAGCGCCTTGATGGCTTCCCGCCGTGCCAGCCGAGCTTGCTGCTGGGCGTCCTCGTACAGCGTCGAGTCTTTCGGTACCTTTTCGAACTCTTTGAGCGCCTCGGCGTAGCTCCGCTTGTCGAGCGCCCGCTTCGCCGCATCGAGCGCCGCCGCCATCTTGGCTTCGCCGTCGCACAGCTCGATGTAGCGCTTCAGCACCGTGGAGTCCGGCGCTTTTTCCGCTGCCGCCAGAAACGCCTTCTTGGCGTCATCGTAGTGACCGGCAGTGAAGTTCTTGGTGCCGTTTACGTACAGCTCCAGCACCTGATCGAGCGCTTTGCTGCCACCCGATGAGCGCAGCGCCGAGGTCAGGCCAAGCCCGATCCCGCCAATCAGCAGCACACCCGCGAGCGCTCCCAAGTAAAGGGTCCGTTTGCGGCTGTCCCCGAGAAACGCGAGCGGTCCGGGGGCCACACCCTCGCCACCCATCGACATCGACTGCGACTGCATCGCTTGCGGGGTACCCGTCATCATCGCTGGCGATGGCACCGCCGAGGTCGGCGGCGAGAGCTGCGGCGGCATCTGTTGCTGCGGCATGTATCCGGGCTGCGGATATCCCGACTGCGGCGGATAGCCGCCCATCTGCGGCTGCCCGGCGTACGATCCCATCGGCGATGGCATCATCGGCTGCTGCATCATCGGCTGCTGCATCATCGGCTGCTGCATCATCGGCTGCTGCATCATCGGCTGCTGCTGCATCATCTGCGGCGGCGGGGCCTCTTGCTGCGCACGCGACGGTGAGTGCTCGAAGCGCATCGTCGTGTTGCCGATCTCGATCTGGTCGTTGTCGATGAGCTGCGCTTCCGGCTGCCGCTTGCCGTTGACCATCGACCCGTTGGGCGAGCCCATGTCCTGCATGCGATAGCCGTTCCCAGACATATGAATCTGGAGATGCTTTCGCGAAACGGCGATGTCGGCGACGATGATCATCTGGTCAGCGCCACGACCGATGGTGGTCGAGGTGTGCTTCAGCTCGAACGTCTTGCCCTGGTCGTTGCCGCTGATGACGCGCAAGATGGCGTACTTACCACCTGGAGGCGCACCGACAGCACCACCGGCACCACCGGCAGCGCCACCGCCGCCCATGCCACCGCCGCCGCCACCAGGTCCGGGCGGAGACATCGAGTACATGTTGACGCTGGGGCGGTCGTGAACCGCACCGGGGCGGCCCGTGGGAGCAGCCTCTGGGGGGAAAACAGGGGCAGACTTGGGTTGTGGGTTGGCCGACATCAAGCGCAGTGTATCAACTCGACCACCGGCGTTCTAGCGCCGTGATGGAGCAACTGCCGGATTCAGTAGCGCGCTACGAGGATTCGGAGGCAGACGAGGTCGTGGCGGGTGGACTCAGCGGACGGCGTTCCTCTGTGCCATCTTCGCCACGGACGAGTAGCTCGATGCGCTGCTCGGTGGCATCAAGGATGCTGCTGCCTCGTCGCGACAAGCGCACGCCGTCTTCGAACAGGGACAGGGCTTGCTCGAGCGGCAGGTTGCCTTGCTCGATGCGGGTGACGATTTTGTGCAGCCGCTCTAGGACTTGATCAAAGCCCAGCTCGCGTTCCTCGGTCGGGGGAGTGCTGTTCGGTTCCTCGGCCATGTGAAAGCCGTGCCCATTTCTCCCCCCGGAGACGCAGTGTTCTGTGGTGAAGCGGCGGGTGTGAGTGCGCTAGTGCGTAAAGGTGTAGGTGAACACTTCGTTCTTGCCGCTCGGGGGGGCCGGGAACGTCCAGGCGATCGACTTGATCTTGACGCACTCGGCCAGCAGCGGATCTTTGTACTCGTCTTTGACGATGTTAAAGCGGTTCACCTTGCCGGCGGGCTCAATCTCGAAGGCGAGCTCCATCGAGCCCTTGAGGTTCGGGTTGCGAGCCGCCGCCTCCTGGAAACAGGACTTCAGATCGGCATTGTTCTGACGGATGTGGGCGATGCCGGTCTCCTTGTAGCTGTGGCAAGCCGACAGGACGAGCAGGGGCAGCGCAACAAAGGCCGAGAGCGTGATCTTTTTCATAAGAACTGACTTTGCCGAAAGTTACGCCTTTTCGTCAAGCTGTCGCCGCCCGATAAAAGGCTTGCAGCCGGGCTTCGAGCACCGGCCAGGTGTAGCGATCGGCGACAAACTGACGGCAGCGACCGCGCAGGGCTTCGTGCTCGGCGCTGGACAATTGCAGAAGCTCCTTCGTTGCAGCCGCGAGCGCCTCGGGGGTTGGGGCCACGTAGTGACCGAGGTGCGCGGTGGCTAGGGAGTGCCAGGGTGTGCCGTGGACCGCAACGACCGGCGTGCCGCGAGCCAGGGCTTCGAGCGCGACGACTCCGAAGCTCTCCATGTGCGAACACAGCCACAGCACGGCGGCCTCTTCGAGTAGCTGGGCTTTTTCGTGTGGACCGACAAGCCCGGTAAACTCGACCGCATCGGCAATCCCGAGCGACGTCGCCAGCGCGTCCAGCTTGGCCCGGTAGTCGGCATCGGACGATGGTCCGGCGAGGATCAAGCGATAGGGTGGGTCCGTCTCGCGTAGCTTGGCGAAGGCACGCAGGGCCAACTCCAAGTGTTTGACCGGATGGATGCGCCCCAGAACCAAGATCCGTAGACCCGCTGAAGAGGGCCGCTGGGGAAGGCCAGGCAGCGGGACCAGTTCCTCTGCGCGAACGCCGTGTTCCACCAGAACGATCGGGATCGCTCGCGGCAGGTGTCCCTGATCGGCCAGCTCCCGCAGGGCTTGCGCTTCCGCTTCAGACGATACATGCCAGCCAGCCAGCGTCGAAAGCAGCGGACGGAGCGTGCGCAGCACCGCCAGTTTGCGATCTCGACCCCGTCCCGATTGCAGCGCCCACGGCATCAGTGCCCCATGCGGCGTCAGCACCGTGGGCTTGCCGAAGAGCCGCGAAAGGCCAAGCCCGAGCAAGCTGGTCGGACTCCACAGCCCCGAGACGTGGACCAGTTGGGCCCAGCGCAGCTCGGTGGGGAGGTGCCACAGCAGGCTTGGGGCGATGTCTTCGCCGATGCGGACCGGCGCATAAAACGTCGGTACGCCCAGCTCGGTCACCCAGCGTCCCGAAAGTTCGGTCAGGCGCGAAGCACCGTTGGCATCGCTGGTCAGCACGCGGACCGCGAGCCCGGCGGCGACCTGCTGACGACACAGCTCGTACAGAGCGCTGATCGGGCCTCCGTAGCCGTGCGCTGGGTAGAACGACGGCACGACATGGAGCACGCGCAGTGGCGGAGCCGGTGGTGTCGGTGCGGCAGCGTTCTTCAGACGAGACATCGGGGCCCCCATACCTCAAGAATCGGGTGAGCGCAAAGTTTTGCCAAGAACCCGCCAAGAATGTGGAAGTCTAGCTCTCAAAATCATGTTGTTTTTGTAAGTCAAATTTCGTTAAACTGCCCAGGTCAAATCGCGAAGGAGCAAGTTTGGCATGGCCTGTCTGCCCCGGAGCCTGTGCGTAGAAGACCTTGTCGCTTTCGATGTGGTGCCGAGCCTTCTTTCGGCGGCCCGGTTGTCCGGCCTTCGAGAACTGCTGCCGCTGCAAGAGCAAGCGGTGCACGCAGGATTGCTCTCTTTGGCGGGTGGTGAAGCGAGCGACTTGCTGCTGGTCGGTGGGGCCGGATCGGGCAAGCGCAGCATCTGTGAGTTAGCCGCCGCCCACCATGCACACTCGGGCCAGCGGGTGCTGCTGGTCTGCCACGATCGCCCGTCTGCTGCTCGTTGCATCGAGCGGTTTAGGTCGTATCAACTGATCGGCCTGCGCTGCGGCCTGGTGGAAGAAGCCAGCGAACTGGCGCAGTTTGATCTGGCGGTGGCGACCCTCGACTCGGCGGCGATGGTGCTGGCCAGCGCGGAGCCCGTGCGCTGCGGACTCGGGCTGCTCATTCTCGAAGACCTCGAGGTGGTGGCCGATTCGAGTGATGGTGAGCTGTGGCCGCTTTTGCTGTTGCGGTGTCAGGCGCTCAAGGTCGAGCTACCGCTGCGGATGCTACTGCTCTGCGCGGACGCGATGCTGGGGGAAAAGCTGGGTCGAGTCCTGCGAGCGGTGGTGGTCCGTGACGTCCGGGCCGTACCAATGGAACAAGAGACGGCATCACTGGCCCGCGCACGTGCGCTGATGAACCTGCGTGGCGGTTTGCTGGCGCGAACCGAGCACGATTTGATGCCGGCCGCAGTCCATGCGGTGCGTCCGCGCTGAGCGAAGGTTTCTGGCGTAAGGCTGAGGTCTGCGGTCGTTGACGGAGGGCGGACGGCTCTCTAAGCTGGACGTACTTTGCGCCAGGATGCCGACATGACTCCAGCCACCCACGTCACTCCGTCTGCGAACGAGACTCTTCCGACGACCCCCGTCATTGACGTCGAGCAGCTCGTGGCGCACTTTCAACGCGGGTGCAAGACCGGTCCGCTGCGGATCGGCCTAGAGCATGAAAAGATCGGGATGGCGCTGGATGCCGATGGTGGAGTCAGGCCCGTTCCCTACGCAGACGAGCCGGGTCGTCCGCAGATCCGCGATCTATTCGCCGGGCTGTGCAAGTCCGGCGACTGTGAGGCGGTGGTAGAAGGCGGCAGCACCATCGCGCTTAAGCGCAAAGACGGATCGATCACGCTGGAGCCCGGCGGTCAGTTCGAGCTGTCGGCCAACGCCTTCGTGCTAGATACCGACTGCAAAAGCGACCTGGATCAGCACCTGCGGGAGCTGTTGCCGCTTGCCGATCGGCTGTCGATCGCGTTCATCGGAGTGGGGTTCCGTCCGCTGGGAACCTGGGATGACGTGCCGTGGATGCCGAAGGGCCGCTACAAGGTGATGCGGGAGTATTTGCCCACGCGGGGCAAGCTCGGCGTCGAGATGATGAAGCGCACGGCGACGGTGCAGGCGAACCTCGACTATGTCAGTGAAGCCGATGCGATGGCCAAGCTGAGGCTCGGCGTGGGGCTGGGACCGCTGGTGACGGCGCTGTATGCGGCATCTCCGCTGGTCGATGGCAAGCCGACCGACTTCAAGAGCTACCGGGCGCACTGCTGGCTCGACACCGACAACGATCGCTGTGGCGTGCTGCCGTTTATGTTCCGTGAGGGTGCGGGTTTTCGTGACTATGCCGAATACGCGCTCGATGTGCCGATGTTCTTTGTGTATCGGCACGGGACGTACAACCCGGCAGGTGGGATGACCTTCCGCCGTTTTATGGCTGAAGGGTTTCATGGCGAGCGGGCGACGCTCGGTGATTTTGAGACACACCTGTCGACCCTGTTTCCCGATGCGCGACTCAAGCAGTACATCGAGCTGCGGACTGCCGATGCCGGGCCGCTCTCGCATGTGCAGGCGTTGCCGTCGCTGTGGCGCGGGTTGTTTTACAGTCAGTCCTCGCTCGATGCGGCCTGGAAGCTGGTCGCCGATCTGACTACTGAGGAGCGCAGCCAGCTTCGCGCCGAGGTGCCGCTGCAAGGCTATGACACCAAGCTACGCGGTCAGTCGATCGGTCCCCTCGTCGAGGAAATGGTACGCATCGCGATCGCCGGACTGCGGGAACTGGGCAGCGAGGGGGGCGTACGGCTGCTGGATCCGCTGCTTGAGATGGCCCACGAGCGTCGCTGTCCCGCTGATGACATTCTTTCGATCTGGCACGCAGTCGGTGGCAACCCGCGTGCCTTCGTTGACAAGACTCGGCTGCGGGTGGACTGATGGCGACACCGGATTCCGAACGCCTGGTCGCGATGGCGGACTGGAAGCAGCACGCCCGGCGGACCGATCAGGGCTATTACGAGCTAGCCACAGACGACATCTGGGGTGTTCCGGTGCGGCTGTTTTTGACGCCGAACCTGCTGGCCCAGGCCGAGGGCACGCTGTATCGGCAGATCGTCAACGCGACGCGCTTTCCCGGCGTCAAGATGGTCGCGATCACGCCCGATTCGCACTATGGCTACGGAGTTCCGGTTGGCTGCGTCATTCTGACCGATGCCAGCTACGGCGCGGTGGCGATGGGGCCGGTGGGCTTCGACATCGGCTGCGGCATGATGAGCGCTCGATCCGAGGTCGACGCCGAGCGCGCCACACCGGAAAAGCGTCGCGAGTTCAACCAGGCGGTGATGGAGCGCGTCGAGATGGGGCAGGGCGGTCGCAGCACGCGACTTCGCAACCTCGAGCGCCGGGACTTTGACGATCTGATTCGCGGCGGTGCCGAGTTTTACGTCGACAAGTACGGAGCCCGCTTCGATCGCAGTTGCGCCGAACGACATCGCATTCCTGTCGAAGGCGAGTGGGATGTGCCGTGGGGTCGCGAAGGCCGACCAGAGCGTGGGGTGAGTCAGCTCGGCTCTCTCGGCGGTGGCAATCATTTCATCGAGCTTCAGCGTTCCGAGCAGACCGGCACTCTGTTTGTGCAGGTTCACACCGGCAGTCGCGGCTTCGGACACGGTCTGGCGACGAACTACTTTGAGCTGGCCCGCGCTGAAAAACCCGACAAGGTGCGTGACATCGACCTCGGCTACTTCACGCCCGACTCCAAGCACTATCGCGGGTACCTAAACGCCGTGGCAGCGGGTGGGAACTTCGCGATCTTGAATCGCCTGATCATCTTCGAGGAGATCGCCGCCGCGTTTCGACAGGTGTTCCGTCAAGAGCTGGAGCTGGTCTACGAGATCAGCCACAACTTGGTCCAAAAAGAGTGGCATCCCGAGTTTGGCGACGTGTTGGTCCACCGCAAAGGTGCGACGCGAGCCTTTCCTGCGGGACATCCGGCTCTGGCGGGGACGCTGTGGGAACAGACCGGACATCCGGTGCTGATTCCGGGCAGCAACAAAGACTATTCGTTCATCCTGCGGCCCAAAGCAGCGGCGGCGTTGTCGGGCTTTTCGGTCAACCACGGGGCCGGACGGCAGATGTCGCGCAGCGAGGCGTACCGGCGGCTGTCGCAAAAGACCGTGGATGCGGAATATCGCGAGGCCGGGATCCTGGTGAACCTCGACGGGCGGGTGCCTCTTGATGAAGCGGCACCGTGCTACAAGTCCTCGCGAGAGGTTGTGCAGGCAGTGCTCGACGCCGGGCTGGCCGAGATCGAGCATGAGCTGTGGCCGCTGTCATCGCTCAAAGGGACCGATGATCGAGCTGGCCAGCGCAAAAAGTCCAAACAGCAGGACGAAAAGAGCGAGCGACGATCGCAGCGGCGGCAAGAGTCCGACTGGCAACGCTTTTTGGTCGATGCGGAGGCCGATTCCCTTGCGGACGCAGATGCCACGTCCGTCGCTGGGAACGACGGTCCGGACGATCGCGGCGATCCCGAACCTGATCCGAGCTCGCACCACTACTAACGACGATCTTGGGCTGACGTCCCGAGAAACTGCCGTGGTAAAATGGCCAGACGCTCACCATGTCTACCGTTTACCATCGTCTGCTAGCTGTCGGTCTATCGGCCTCCCTCTTGGTTACGTTCGCTGGCCCAGCCAGTGCGCGGAAGAACGTGAAGAAGCCCGCAGAAGGGGAGCCTGCGGCCAAACCCGAAGACGGTAAGCCTGCTCCGTCACCGCCACCAGCAGCAACAGCCACCGCTCCGGCTCCGCCATCTGCGCCCGCTGCGGCGGCCACGGCCACGCCCGTTCCTGCTGTCCCTGCTGCACCCGAAAACCCGGTGACTTCTGCGAAGGAACAGGCGGCTCGCGAGCACTTTATGCGCGGCGTCGACCTGTATACCCAGGGCAGCTACGCCAACGCCTGGCTCGAGTTTACGTCGGCCTATCAGCTCGTCCCGAAGACCGGGATGCTCAACAACATGGCGCGCTGCGAGGTCCGCATCGGTCGGCCCGTTGAAGCACTACAACACTTCAAGCGCTACATCGCCGCCAATCCCGACGATCCCGATGGAACCTACATTCGTCAGGAGATCGCCCGACTCGAAGGCGAGGTCGGAAGGCGGGTCAGCCCGACGGATTCCGAAGCGAAAACTGCCTCGGGCGATGCGACGGTGGTGGCACCGGTGAGGCGGACCCCAGCCGCCAGCCTGGTCGTCGGAGGGTTCACGGTCGGCCTGCTGGCCGCTGGAGCGATCACGCTCGGACTCGTCGGTAGCCGCGTCTCGACGCTACAGACGCAGTGCTCGCCGGTGTGTCCAGGGGCCGATGTCTCGGTGCTTCAGCAGCAGTCGTATGCCGGTTATGGCCTGCTTGGCGCGGCGGGAGCGGGTGTCGCGCTCACTGGCGTTCTTTTGTATTTCGAGCTTGGCAAAAAGAGCGAGAGCAACTTTAAGCCCATCGCCGGGCTGCGCACGCTGTCGCCACTATTTGTATCTAGGAGCTACTAAATGAAAAAGTTAACCCTTATTGCACTACTGACCGTCGTTGGTTGCTGGGATTTCGAGGGTCTTAGCAATGGTCAAATTCTCAACGATGCCGGGATGCCGATCGACCTCACGATGTGTCCGAAGACCCCGAATTCGCTCCAAGAGGACTGCCTAAATCCCGACGCCGATGTAAACAACAACTGCCTACCGGGCTGTCTCGACCCGACCTGTTCTACGCACAGCAACTGCCTGGTGTCGAAGGCCAGCTATCGCGGTACCGGTACCGCTCGGACAGCGATGATGGGTTGCTCTGGTGAGACGCCGGTTTATCAGAACCTGGCGACCCAGAACTGCACTGCAGCGTGCGGAGTGAGCAACTGCAACAGCGGCACCTGTTCGGGATCGATCAACCTGTTCGATCAAGCCGCCTGCGCTGGTACCGCTGTGAAGGTGAACTTTCCGCCCGCGCAGATGTGCAGCGCCGTGACGGTGGCTGCGTCAGCGACACCCTCGGTGAAGCTCGATAAGCTGACCGCTGGCGGTTGTACGCCCAAGATGACGACGGTGAACATTCCGCCGATGTGGTCGGGCACGAACTATCTCTGTGAAAACAAGAACCAAAATGGCCTGTTCGCCGATTTGGTCAAGAGCAACGACTGTTTGGTTTTCGATGGTGATGCGGTGTGTCCCAGCACGACGTTTGTGAACAAGCAAACGTTTTACACCTCGGCATCCGGAATGGTGGCTTGCACCTGTGCATGTGGGGTAGCGGCTGGGTCGTGCGCGATCGCGGGGATGCAGGTGCGTGTCTCAGACAGCAACACCTGTGCGACCGGCGGCAGCAACAAGAACATGAGCGTCACCATGGACACCAACTGCCTGCCGATTCAGGACGACGTCTCGAAGATGGCGTTCACTCCGAAGGCCGTAAACTTCAGCGCGACGGCCACCTGCACGGCCAGCGGGACGGTGGCGTCCACGCCGAATCCCGCAGGCCAAGTCACCCTCTGCTGCAAGTAGGACTAACGTACTTCGCGCTGGGCTTGTTCGGCGTGACCATCTAGCTCGCGACAGGCGACGATGGCGCGGGTGAAGGCCCGAGGCAGTTGGTGCGTTTTGGGCTTGCCCAGATCGAGTGCTTCCGTCAGTCGGGCGCGCACCGCCGGGGAGTCTTCGCGAACCCGCATGACCAGACCCGACACCAGGCCGCGCACCGGGACTTTGCCGAGCGGTGGAAACTCGAGCTGCTGAATCGGCACGCCCTTCGGACCAGGAACCGACTGAAGTGGCACGATTTCACTGAGTGCGTTGCCGTCGGCATCGAGCAGGATCGCCAGAGAGACCAGGTTGCGGCTGCGCGGCGACGAGTGATCGATGCGCAATAGCAGCGGCCTGTCGATCGGTACGACGCTCGGGTTGGCTGACGCGGGAATCGATGACAGCGACACCGCAAAGCGACGATGCTGGCTGCTGCTGAGACCCCAGATCGCGCTGCCGGCAACGAGCAAGATCACGGCAATCAGCGCGACCATGAAGCGCTGGCCGCGAATCACGGGCGCTGGGGAAATCGGTGCTTCGACCGGAGCCGTGGAGGGAGGCGAGGACATAGGCCTTCCTTACCACAGATTACTGCGCAGCCAGTGTGGCGAAGTCTCGTCGCCATGCGGTAAGTTCGCCGAGCAAGTAGTCGCGCTGCTGCTTGGTGAGCGTTCGGTCGACGCGCAGGATGAGCTGGCTGTAGAGCTCCTGTTGGCGCTGCTCATTTTGCTGATACTCCGCCGTTGGTGAGGTCTGACGGGTGGTCATCCAGCGATAAATCATCGACGACAGATCGGCGGTCGAGACTCGGTTGCGGATGGCATCGAGCAGGTGGGAGCGATTCTGACGGGTCACTTCGCGACGGCGAAGCTCTTCTTGGCGGTCCTGGTGGTGAAACGAAGCGAAGATGGCGACCTGTTCGTCGGTGTAGCTGCCGAGCCAGGTCTTGAGCGTCTTCTTGGTGTTTTCCAATCGATAGGAGTAGTACTTCTCCTCGGATTGGTCGAGCTTTTCGAAGCGCTCGCGTTCGCTCCGTTCCATCCGTTTTGCGGCGTGGAGAAGCTGGCTTTCGCTAAGATGGGACAGTAGCTCGGCAGAGGGTGGGGCGGCCCGGGTCGCCATTCGGGCAATCGCGTCGTCTCCCTGCTGCTGGAGCCACTTTAGATCGTCCTCGCTCATGCCGTCGCGGAGTCGTTCACTTAGGCCATCGATGAGCTGGACGTAGCGGGGCAGTTCTTCGTGACGATGCCACTTGTGCAGCTCACGGACGACGCGCTCGGCGGTGGCCTTGTCCTGTCCGCTGAGGTCGAACGTGTCGACCACGCGGCTTGTGACGATGCGCCCAGCGAGATCGTAGCCGACCTTGCGCAGGCTACAGCTCGACAGAAACAGAGCCACCACGAGCCAACCAAATAATCCGACGACCCGACGAAGCAGCATGCCCCACATCTTAGCTTCAGCCTGCACTCCGAGCCGGGGCAAAAAAGTTGCTCGCTTGGGGTGGGCGCGTACGATGCGTCGCTATGGGAGCACTGTCGGGTGGGATTACGTTGCGGCGTTACCGTGTAAACGGTAGCGCTCCTAAGGACTTTAAAGAGGTCTTCGAGAAGGGCGTTCGCGCTCACGTCTTGGTTCCGATCAACGTCGAGTCGAACGAAGACAAGAGCCTCGGCTGGTGCAGCATCTTCGACGAAAACGACCTCGATCTGTCGATCGACAAGTTCTTCTTCGAGGGGCACATCATGTTGTCGCTGCGGCAGGATTCGCTCAAGCCTCCGGCGACGATGGTGAAGCGACTGCTCAAGCAGCGGCAGCAGGTCATCGAGTCGGAGCGCGGCCAGCTTCTGTCGGCGGCAGCGCTGCGCGATCTAAAGGCGATTTTGGTCGCGGAGCTGCGCAAAACGACGCCACCCAAGGTTCGTACGGTCGATGTGGTGTGGAATCTCGACGAAGAGCGCTTGGCGATCTACACCCACGCGAAGTCGATGAACGAGGCGCTGCTGGCGCTGTTCTCGCAGACCTTCAATCTAGGGCTCGACATCGAGGGTCCAGCGTTGTGGGCGAAGGAACAGAGCGAGGGCGATGCCAAGCTGACCGCTCAGCTCAAGGCGGCACGTCCGACGCTGGAACTGCTCCACGGCTTTGTGGGACTACGTCCAACGCCACATGGTCATGAAGAGGGCGTCTCATTGAGCAGTGCCTTGCGCGGCGAGCAACACCTAGGAGCATGACGATGGCTGCCCCCAAAAAGAATCGAGAGCCGAGCCTTGCTGATCAGATCGCAGCCTCGGGTGAGACCGAAGTAAGCAAAACCACGGTATCGCTGCGCGACGATTTGGCTGATCAGCGATTCCTAGGGCGTGAGTTTCTGACCTGGCTGGTCTATTTCTGCGACGAAGAGGCAGACGGTGGTCAGTTTGCTGGCCAAGATGGCGTCGCACCGTTCCGGCTGCGAATTGGTGAACGGGCGGTGCTGCGGGCGCTCGGCGATGCCACCGGAGAGATTGCCGCACGGGGTCCGGCGACGGGTCACAGCTCGGATGTGCGCTACGCGATCGCGGGTGGCCTGACCGTGCGTGAGCTGGATCTCATCTTCGAGCGGGATGAGCGGCTGTGGATGGCGACGGTGAGTGCGGAAAACTTCGACCTTAAGCGGGTGAAGTTGCCGGAGCTGCTCAGCGAAGAAGACAGCGAGCGGGTGAGTGAGCGGCTGACGCTGATTGCTGATCTCGATGGGATGCTCAAGGCGTCGTTCGCGGTGTTTTTGCACGATCGCCTCACCAGCCGCTGGCAGAAGCAGACCATTCCGGCGCTGCGCGACTGGCTCAAGCGCTCGATCCTTGAAGAGAAGTACCTGGGTCAGCAGGCGTAGGGTCCGACGAGGGCTACGCTACGGCTCTCGGGCCATGTCGGCATGCAGGTGGTGCAGCATGTTGTTCTTGGGGCTGTTGTGCTTGATCGTGCCTTCGTCGGTGTCGCGGTAGCGATCCAGCTCGGCGTTGACCTTCTTGAGGAGGTCGCTCTTTTCGCGGTGCGGCAGAAACGCACTCTTGAAGCCAGCGACGATCACGTCCTTGAGGTCTTCGAGCGTAAAGCCGTAGTGTTCGTGGCACAGCAGTAGCTCGCGGCTGACCGTGGTGTTGGTGACGAGGCGGTTGTCGGTGTTGATCGTGCAGCGCAGGCCGTAGGTGTAATAAAACGGCAGCGGGTGCGTCTCGAAGCTGTCGGCGGCGCCGGTCTGGATGTTCGAGCTGATACAGACCTCGAGCGGAATCCGGTGATCGCACAGGTAGTTGAGGAGGTCGCCGTTTTCGCGCAGGCGGGTGCCGTGGCCGATGCGATGGGCGCCGCAGTAGTGGATTGCTTGGGCGATCGACTCGGGGCCGTAGGCTTCGCCAGCGTGCGCGGTGCAGTTGACGTTGTTGTCGAGGATGAGCTGGAACGCCTGCTTGTGCGCCTTGGCCGGATAGTTCAGCTCGGCTCCCGCGAGGTCGAAGGCGACGATGCCTCGGTTTTTATAGGCGACGCATAGCTCGGCCATTCGCAGCGACGAGTCCGCCGAGGACGAACGAATGCCGCACAGGATCACGCCGGTACGGATGCCAAAATCTCGCTCGGCAGCGCGTAGGCCTTGCAGTACCGACTCGACGATCTGGGTCAGGCTGAGCCCGCCGCGAGTGTGCAGCATCGGCGAGTAGCGGACTTCGAGGTACCAAATGTTTTCGCGGTGGCAGTCCTCGGCCAGCTCGTACGCGACACGGTAGAGCGCTTCCTCGGTCTGCAACACGGCGAGCGTGATATCGAACGCCTTGAGGTAGTCCTCCAGCGAGCGATGACCCATGCCCGCAAACACATGCGGCATCAGTCCGTCGGCGGTGTCAGCGGGGAGGCGCACGCCCTGCTTTTGGGCTAAGTCCAAAATGGTCGACAAGCGCAGCGAACCGTCGAGGTGGCAGTGCAGATCGGTCTTGGGCAGTTTTTCGATGAGTTCAAGTGACAGCGGCATGGCCCAACGTAGCGCATCGGCCGGTCGGCGCAAAGACTTGACTCGCGCAGTTGCTATTCGACGGTGATGAACTGGCCGTTTTGCAGAACCAGTCCGTTGCGCTGGCACAGCTCAGCGAGTAGCTGCTTGTGCTCGGCAGAGGCAAGGTGGGCGTAGGCTTTGCTGGCGGTCTGGGCGTTGTGGATGGAACAGGCCGCTGACCCGACGAATCGCCACGAGTCGATGACGTGAGGCCCTGGTTTTTCGGCGGCTTGTAGAGCCAGTTCGACGGCTCGTTCTCGCTCGCCGGTGACATAGGCTTTTTTGGCCTCGGCCATGACTTCTTCGGGCGACTTTTCGGCGGGGCCGCTCGGCTTGACCGGCTCGGGGGGCTTGGGATCGGGGGCGCTCGTCGCTTGGCCCGAACTGCCCGTCGCGGTCGTTGCTGGTCCGGTTGGCTCGGCAGGTCCACGGTTCGGGTCCGTTGGTGTCCCAGCGGGCGTTCCCGTCGCTATGGATGGCTGAGCGATCGGTTTGACCGCAGTCGGAGTGACCACCGCCGTTCCGGTGGTACCCGGTGTCGCTGCGGGCTGACCGGGTCGGGCCACCAGCGGTGTGCCAGCGGTGGGAGCTCCGGTGGGTGTTCCGGGGATCGTCGGCTTGGCGGCCGTGGCCGGAGCGATGGCACCAACCGCCGCCGCTGCTGCGTCACTTGGCAGATCGGCACCGCGTAGCTGGAGTCCGACATCGCGAACCACCGGAGTGCTGCGTCCAGCGTCCGGCGCTTGCGCCACCACTATGGGAGCGGCCAGATCCGGCGTGATCGCTTGAACGACCGGCTGCTGAACGACCGGTTGCGGAGTCGTGGCTTGTTGCGGCACCGCCGTTGGCTGCGCAGGGCTCGGCGGCTTGCGTACGGCGACAATGACGATCAGCGTCAGCAGGATCAGCACGGCCACACCACCACCGATGATCACCGGTAGCTGCGAGGTCTGCCGAGGCACCTGCATCGGCGGCGGGGTCTTTTCAAACAGGTTGGGCGGGGTCGCGAGCTGCGGTATCGGTGCCGCTGGTGGCCGCGAGCGAGCCACGGGCCGAGCGGGACTTGGCGCTGGTACGGGTGCCGCCGGTGCTCTCAACTCGACCGGGGGGGGCTGCGCGGGAGTGGGTGGCGGCGAGACGATTCGACCCGAAGGTGGATTGGCCCGTGCGACCAGATTGTCTGGCACGGCTTCCAGGGCACCGCTTGCCGCATTTTTCTGGCCAATCGCTCGCACGAAATCGAGCGTCGTCTCGTAGCGATCTTCCCTTCTGCGCGCCATCCCGCGATGAATCGCTGCGACGACATGTGGCGGCAGATCGGGCATCAACTTGCCCAGTGGACGAGGTGCCTCGTTAATGATCCGCTCCATCATCTCTTCGGGAGTGCCTTCCTCGAAGGGCGATTTTCCCGACAGCAAACGATAGGCGAGTGCGGCAAGTGCCCACTGATCGGCGCGACCATCGATCGCCGCCCCTTCTTGGAGCAGCTCGGGAGCGTTATACACCGATGGGGGCAGGTCGCGGCTGGTTCCCGGTGGCCGACGGAAACAGGCCAGCCCGAAGTCAGTAATCTTGGTCGTTTCGACCACGCGATCGCCCAGATCATGGCGAACCAAGAAGATGTTCTCTGGACGGAGGTTGCGATGAACGATGCCCGATCGATGCGCCGCATGCAGCGCCGAGCCGACCTGTGACAGCAGATCCATCGCCTGCGCGAACGGTAGTGTCTCGCGGTGCTTGAGCCGCTGCGCCAGGCTCTCGCCTTCGAGCAGATCCATCACGAAGAACGGCACGCCGCTTTCGTCGCGGTCAAAGTCGGTGATCGGCAGGATATGCGGATGGCGCAGCGTCGCAATCAGGCGCGCTTCATCCTGGAAGCGCTGGTAGACCTCTGCGCTGGCAGCCAGTCGACGGTGGAGAACCTTGACCGCATACAGGCCTCCAGAGCGAACGTGGCGAGCGACATATACGGTTCCAACGCTACCGGCCCCGAGGAAGCGCTCAATGCGATAGGTCTTGGCCAGGACTTCGCCGACGATGTTCTTGTCTCTGGTGGTCATGGCAGCTAGTGGTTGCCATCTTACCGTAGTTCTTTGCCGGAACCCATCCTCAAGCCGCGACCTTTTGTGAAGTTGTGAAAAAAACTAAGCAGTGCAAATCACAAAAGAATTTGGGCGGGAATTGGTTTGCATGGTCTGAAATTGGGATGCTAAAGTCGCACCATGGCAAACTCTTCTAAGACCGATGGGGGCGAGGGTCGTCGTCGATCCAGCCGTGTCCTGCCGCTCCTTCCGCTGCGTGACATTGTCGTGTTTCCGAACATGGTGGTGCCGCTTTCGGTGGGACGCGAAAAGTCGATCCAAGCGCTCGAGCAGGCGGTGGCCAAGGACAAGCTGATTGTGATGTGTGCGCAGAAGCGCGCCCGTACGCAGGAGCCCGAGTCCGCTGACATTTTCCCGGTGGGTACGCTCGGTGAGGTGATCCAGCTTCTCCGGCTACCTGACGGTACCGTGAAGGTTTTGCTGGAGGGCAAAAAGCGTGTCAAGGTTCGCCGTTTCGTCGGCGGTGATGCGTTTTTGGCCGTGGAAGCCGATGAGATCATCGAGCCCGAAGAGATGGGTCCAGATGTGATGGTGCTGATGGAAAAGGTCCAAGAGGCCTTTGCCACCTACATCAAGCTGAGTCGTCGCGTTCCGCAGGAAATTGTGGGCTCGACGGAGACCATTGAGGAGCCGGGACGACTGGCGGATACCGTGATCCCGGCGCTTCAGCTCAAACTCGCGGACAAGCAGATGCTGCTGGAGATCGAGTCACCGCTGGCACGACTTTCCAAGCTGCTCGAGCTGCTTCAGTCGGAACTCGAAGTCCTGTCGGTCGAAAAGAAGATCCGCAGTCGCGTCAAGAAGCAGATGTCTCGCTCGCAAAAGGATCTGTATCTGAACGAGCAGATGCAGGCGATTCAGAAAGAGCTGGGCGAGCGCGACGAGTTTAAAAACGAGCTGACCGAGATCGAGGAAAAGATCCGCGCCAAAAAGATGTCTCGGGAAGGTCAGTTAAAGCTGCGCAAGGAGCTGCGCAAGCTCAAGCTAATGAGCCCGATGAGCGCCGAAGCGACGGTGGTGCGCAACTACATCGACTGGGTGCTGTCGCTGCCGTGGGACGAGCGGACGCAGGACAAGCTCAACATCAAGGAAGCCGAAGGAATCCTCACCGAGGACCACTACGGACTCCAGAAGGTCAAAGAGCGCATCATCGAGTACCTGGCGGTGCAGGCGCTCGTCAAGAAGCTCAAGGGACCGATTCTGTGTCTCGTTGGGCCGCCGGGCGTGGGCAAGACCTCGCTGGCCAAGTCGATTGCGCGGGCGACGGGACGACGGTTTGTGCGGCTGTCCCTCGGTGGCGTGCGGGATGAGGCCGAGATTCGTGGTCATCGTCGGACCTACATCGGCGCGATGCCGGGCAAGATCATCCAGAGTCTCAAGAAGGCCGGTAGCAACAACCCGGTGATGCTGCTCGATGAAGTCGATAAGATGTCGACCGATTTCCGAGGCGATCCGTCGGCGGCGCTGCTCGAAGTGCTGGACCCGGAACAGAACAACGCCTTCAACGATCACTATCTCGAAGTCGATCTCGATCTGTCCGAAGTGATGTTCGTGGCGACTTCGAACTCGCTGAATATTCCCGG
>CALLYL010000427.1 GCA_937859535.1 uncultured Myxococcales bacterium | reverse complement strand
GCCAATGCCGAGTTCTTTTCCCCTTATCAGGCAAATGCCCAGCGCTGGTATCGGGAAACCCAGGAACGGGTTCTTCCGGTCAATCATGCGCTGGCCAACCCGCCGGTCGATCGGCGACGGCCCCCCGATGAAGTCCCTGATGTCTATGTTCACGTCGCCAAAGAGACTGCAGCCGGGCTGGTCCTGCGTGGCGCCAAGAGCATTACCACAAACTCCGTACTGACCACCCACAGCCTGGTCGCCAGCGACGGAGCACGCTTTATCAAGAATAAGGCGTTCGCGCTGATCTGCCTCGTTCCAATGAGCGCGCCTGGCATCAAGCTCATTTGTCGCCCTTCGTACGAGTTGCAGTCCGCCTTTATGGGTAGTCCTTTTGACTATCCACTATCTAGCCGTTTCGATGAGAACGACGCGACGTTTATCCTCGATGATGTGCTGGTTCCCTGGGAAAACGTCCTTGCCTATGGGGATTTGGATAAGTGCAATTCCTATATGTACGGCACCGGACTGTATCATCGGGTGGGACTGCAAACCTGCACGCGATTGGCAGTGAAGCTGGATCTGCTCTGTGGACTCGTCATCAAGGCGGTGGAGGCCACGGGGGTGGACCAGTTCCGGGGTGTGCAGGTCAACGTCGGAGAGATCCTCAACTGGCGGCACCTGATGTGGGCGCTCAGCGATGCGATGGCGCGCACTGTGACCCCGCACCATGGCGCGGTGATTCCGAATCTCGATCACATGATGGCCTTCCGGATGATGATGTCCACGGCCTATCCGAAGATTCGCGAGATCGTGCAGAACATCATCGCGAGCGGGCTCATTTTCCAACCCTCTAGCGCGCAGGACTTCAAAACACCCGAGCTTCGACCTTATCTGGACAAGTACATGCGCAGCTCTACCGGCGATGGGAGTGCGGTCGAGCGCATCAAGCTCATGAAGATGCTATGGGATGCCATAGGCACTGAGTTTGCTGGGCGGAACGAGCTGTATGAGCGCAATAACTTCGGCAACCATGAAGTCGTGCGCATGCATCCTTTGTTTGAAGGGATGGACAACGGACTCGTAAACGGACTGAAGTCGTTTGTCGATTCGTGCATGGCCGACTATGACCTGGATGGCTGGACGGCACCGGACCTGATCAATGGAGACAATCTCCAGACGTATAGGCGCTATTCCCAAACGCTTGGCAACAATGCTGCCGATGCTCGAACGACAGCGACAACTGCGGATGTTGGAACAGCGGAGGTGCCAGCCCCATCGGTGGTGGAGGCAGACGACCGGGGGGCGCCGAGCCTGAGTGTGTGGACCGATACCGGCAGCGCCTATCCGGTAGACAAGACCACGGCCCAGATCTTCGAAGAACAGGTGGCCCGCAGGCCTTTGGCGACTGCGGTGGTCTTTGGGACGCAGACCCTGACGTATCAAGAGCTGAACGACCGGGCGAACCAGCTTGCCAACCATCTACTTTCCCACGGACTGGTTGGCACTCAGGGGCAGGGCTCAGCGACGACGACGGATTGCTTTGTCGGAATCTGTATGGAGCGCTCGCTGGACCTGGTGGTGGCCATGCTCGGCATCCTCAAGGCGGGAGCTGCCTACGTGCCGCTCGATCCCTCCTATCCGCCGTCCCGCCTGCAACTGATGGTCCGTGACGCGGGCATGAGCACCATCCTGGCACATCGGGAAAGCATCGCGAACCCGACCGAGTGGGAGGGACGGAAGGTCGTCTATCTGGACGCGGACTGGCAGACGATCCATCTGTCGAGTTCCGGAAATCCGCAGCCGTCGGCCCGCCCGCAGCAAATTGCTTATGCGGTTTACACCTCCGGATCGACGGGAAAGCCGAAGGGAGTGGTGGTTCCGCAGCGGGCGATTCACCGCCTGGTGCTACAGACCAATTACGTCCAGCTCACCGCAGCGGACCGAATCGCGCAGGCGTCGAACAGCTCGTTTGATGCGATCACGTTCGAGGTCTGGGGGGCGCTCCTACATGGTGCCTGCCTCGTCGGCATCCCCAAGGAAACCCTGCTCTCTGCGGAGTTGCTGACGAAAGCACTGCTCGAACAGCACATCAGCATTCTCTTTGTTACCACCGCGCTGTTTAACCAGCTAGTGTCGCAGAATCCAACGATCTTTCAGTCGCTGCGCGTCGTCCTGTTCGGTGGCGAGCAAGTGGACCCTAAGTGGGTACGCACAGTTCTCCTTGCGGGGCCGCCCAAGGAACTGCTGCACGTCTATGGACCCACCGAGTGCACCACCTTTAGCACCTGGCATCGGGTGACACAGGTCGAGATGGAGGCGGTCACGATACCCATCGGGCAACCGCTTGCGAACACCACGGCCTATCTGCTGGATAGCAGCCTGCACGCTGTGCCAATCGGGGAGAGCGGTGAGCTGTACATCGGCGGAGACGGCCTGGCTCTTGGCTATCTGCACCGACCCGAGTTGACCGCCGAGCGATTCATCGACAACCCCTTTGGCCCCGGCAAGCTGTACAAAACGGGAGACATCTGCCGTGCCCACGCGGATCGAGAAATCATCTTTCTGGGTCGCGCCGATCATCAAGTCAAGGTCCGTGGTTTTCGCATCGAGCTTGGGGAAATCGAGGCCTGCCTGGCTGCTCATCGCGACGTCCGCGCAGCCACCGTGGTACTCCAAGAGCAGCAGCCGGGAGACAAGCGCCTCATCGCGTATGTTGTGACGGGACAGAGCGCTTCCGAACTCCGCAGCTACCTACAGGACAGGCTGCCGTTCTATATGATCCCCGCTTCGTTCGTGATGCTGGAAGCGATGCCGCTGACCTCCAATGGGAAGGTCGATCGGGCTGCTCTCTCCGCTCTGTCGTCCCCGATTCCGGCCCCGGTTGCAGACGTTCAGTCACTGCCTCGTTCCGATGTCGAAGAGGTGATGTCTTCCATCTGGTGCGGAGTTCTGCGTCGAGATGCCGTTGGCATTCATGAAACCTTCATGAACCTAGGTGGACACTCTCTGCTCGCTGCTGAGGTGATTGCCAAGATTCAGCACATCTTCCAAATCCAGATTCCGTTTCGTAGCTTCCTGGGAGATCCAACCGTAGCGGGGCTATCGGAGATCCTGGTTGCCCAGGAGCACAGCCCAGGCCAGGCGCAGAAGCTCGCTCGCCTTCACAAGAAGCTACAGAAAATGAAGTCGGTGGCGGGACAGGCATGAGCTTCGCCCAGTTTATCGAGGAGCTCACGGCACAAGGGGTCACCTTACAAGCCGAGGGCGGAACGCTGCTCATTCACAGAGCCGATGCCGTTCTCCGGCCCGAGGTCGAGGAGTTTCTGCGCGAGTTCGCAGATGAGATTCTCCTGTGGATGGAGACCTCCGATGCAGCGTCGGTCGTGCAGCCCGTCATCGTGCCAGCACCGCAGGATCGTCACGCCCCCTTTCCGCTCACCGATATTCAGCACGCCTATTGGGTTGGCAGAAACGGAGCGCTGGCGCTCGGTGATGTCAGCACCCACGTGTATCTGGAGCTTGGCTGTACAGACCTCGACCTCACACGACTTCAGACGGCGTGGCAGCAGGTCATTGCCCGTCACGAGATGATGCGCGCGCTGGTGACGCCATCCGGTGAGCAGCAGATTCGCTCGACCGCAGCGCCCTACTCGATTCCTATCTGTGATCTGCGCGGCCAATCTGCGGAGGCGGTTTTGGCCCAGACCCTCCACCTGCGCGAGGAGATGTCGCACCAAGTCCTGCCCGACGATTTCCCAACGATGTTCGACATCCGGGCGATGTTGCTGGATGACGGACGGACGCGGCTGCACATCGGTATCGACGTTCTGTTTTACGACATGGCCAGCGTGTTTATGATCCTGGAGGAGTGGCGAACTCGCTATCTCGATCCCGGCGTGAAGCTGCCGGCGCTTACGCTGTCCTTCCGCGACTGCGTTCTTGCAGATCAACTGCGCACCAGCAGCCCTGTCTATCAGCAGTCACGTGCCTATTGGTTGGGGCGACTTGCGTCGCTGCCTCCGGCTCCGAAGCTGCCACTGCGTATCCGTCCAGAGTCGGCAGGACCGACTCGCTTTGTGCGTCGTACCCATCGCTTCGAGGAGTCGCTGTGGCAGGCGCTGAAGCTGCGGACGAGTCAGAGTGGTCTGACCCCCAATGCACTGCTGCTGGCCGCCTATGCCCAGGTTCTGGGTACGTGGAGTGAGAAGCAACACTTTACGATCAATGTGACGCTCTTTAGTCGTCCCCCGGTTCATCCCCAGATCAATGAAATCGTCGGAGACTTTACGCTCATCAATCTGTTGGAGGTCGATCAGTCGATTTCCGAGACCTTTGTGCAGCGTGCCGGGCGGATTCAGAAGCAGCTCTGGGAAGACATGGATCATCGCTCCTTTAGCGGGGTGCAGGTGATCCGCGAGCTGTTGCAGCGATCTGGGAGTCGCGCCGAGGGTCCGTTGATGCCGGTGGTCTTCACAAGTGGTCTCGGCCATGGCACGGGCGTGGGATTCCGGCCTTTTGGCGAGCTGTTGTATGAGATCAGTCAAGCGCCGCAGGTCTTCATTGACCTCGTTGTCATTGAAGAAAGCGGCCAACTGGTGATCAGTTGGAACGCCGTGGAAGCGCTGTTCCCCGAGGCTGTGATCGAGGACATGTTTTCGTCCTACTGCCGATTGCTGCACGGACTGGCGACCACAAAGGAGGAGTGGAATCGCTGCTCCCATACGCTTGTACCGGACCATCAGCTTGCCCAGCGGGAGTCCGTGAATGCGACCGCCGTACCGATCGCTGACGCGCTGCTGCACGAGCTCTTTGCGACGCAAGCGCAGGCGTTTGGAGACCGACCGGCGGTGATCACCTCCGAACGAACGCTGAGCTACGCGGAGCTGTATCAGCGTGCAAATGAACTGGCTCATCAGCTGCGGCAGCTCGGGGCTCGACCGGGCATGCTCGTCGCTGTGGTCATGGAAAAGGGCTGGGAACAGCTTGTCGCGGTGCAGGCCATCCTGATGGCGGGAGCCGCCTATTTGCCGATTGATCCCGGCCTCCCCGCAGAGCGTCAGTCCTATCTGCTCGATCAGGGGGAAGTGACCATTGCGCTCATCCAGTCTCGACTCCAAGCAAAGCTCCTGGCGCTGGGTCCGCTGACTAAGATTTCTGTCGACCTGGCAGGAGTGGGAGTCACTCCGCTGCCGCCGCTTGCGTCGATTCAGAAGCCAACCGACCTGGCCTATGTGATCTACACTTCGGGCTCTACTGGACTCCCAAAGGGAGTCATGATCGACCATCGCGGTGCGGTCAATACGATTCTGGATATCAATCGGCGCTTTGCGGTCTCGGAACAGGATCGAGTCCTGGCGCTGTCCGCGCTGAACTTCGATCTATCTGTCTATGACATATTTGGTCTGTTAGCCGTCGGTGGTGCCGTGGTTCTGCCGGATGCCGACCGACCCAAGGATCCGGCCCATTGGGCGGCGCAGATGGCCGAACACCGCGTCACGTTGTGGAACACGGTGCCAGCGCTGATGCAGCTCATGGTGGAGTACCTACAGGAGTCGCCGGCGCGTGTTCCCGATGGTTTGCGTACTGTGCTGCTGAGCGGCGACTGGATTCCGCTGAAGCTGCCGGAACAGGTGCGAGCGGTGTGGTCCGTGGCTCCTGAAATCGTCAGTCTGGGCGGCGCAACAGAGGCATCCATCTGGTCGATCTACCACCGAATCGCGAACATCGATCCGAGCTGGAAGAGCATTCCTTATGGCAAGCCCCTTTCCAATCAGAGCTTTCATGTACTCGACCCACATCTTCGTCCTCGTCCGGTGTGGACGACAGGGGAGCTGTTCATCGGCGGGGTCGGACTGGCGCAGGGATACTGGAAGGATCGGCAGAAGACCGAGGAACGCTTTGTGGAGACTCCGCTCCCTACCGGAGGAGAGCGCGGTTTGGAGTGCTGTCGACTGTACAGAACTGGCGACTTAGGACGCTATCTGCCCGACGGTTCGATTGAGTTTTTGGGCCGCGAAGACTTTCAAGTCAAGGTGAGCGGGTACCGGATCGAGCTGGGTGAAATCGAGCATCAGTTGTCCCAGCATCCTGCGGTGCAGCAGGCGGTGGTCTCGACGGTGGGCGAAGCACGCGGGCAGAAACAACTCGTGGCCTACGTGGTGCCGAGATCGCAGGACACCGACGCCGCCAAGACCCCAGGTCCGTCCCAGCGGGCAGACGGTCTGCTGACGCATCCCAACGCGCAAGGTGCCAGCGTGCTCCAGGATCCGGTGGAACGGCTGGAATTCAAGTTGAAGCAGCATGCGCTGCGCTCGATTCCAGGTGCGACCGTGATCGAGCTTGGAGCGGGCCCGGTCGATGAGGAACGGCGCAAGACCTACCTGGCGCGTCAGAGTTACCGGCAGTTTCAACAGGCCCCGATTGCGCGGGCCGACTTCTGCGGGCTGCTGAGCTTGCTGTCGCCGATTTCCCTGCCGGAAAGTCCGCTGCCGAAGTACCTGTATCCGTCTGCTGGAAGCCTCTATCCGGTGCAGACCTACGTGCAAATCCGGGCGAGTCGCATCGAGGGACTGGCACCTGGCTTCTACTACTACCAGCCTGTGGCCAGACAGTTGATCTGGCTGTCCGCTGGCGATGCGATGAACGCAGCGCTGCATGCGCCGGCCAATCGTCCTGCGGTGGAGTCGTCCGCATTTGCGATCTATCTGGTGGGGCAGTTGGCCGCGATTGCCCCACTCTATGGCAATTTGGCGCGAGACTTCTGCTTGCTGGAAGCGGGGTACATCGGCCAGCTGCTCATGGAGCATGCACCCGGACTGCACCTTGGTCTCTGTCCGATTGGCGCATTCGATGAGGAGAGCTTGTTTTCGGCGCTCCAGTTGACGGGCGACCAGATTCTGCTCCACAGCTTTGTGGGCGGCGGCATCAGCGACGTACAGCAAGCGGCATGGGGGGTCGAACTGGTGCAGTCCGTAGGGCGTTCGCAAGATCCGGTGAAGCTTGTCGCCGAGCTGCGCGAGTACCTGGGCTCGCGGCTGCCGGACTATATGGTTCCGACCCACTTCATGATGCTGGAGCGGCTGCCGCTGACCAGCAATGGCAAAGTGGATCGCAGCCTCCTTCCCCGAGTGCAGGACTCCGGCGCGCTGTCCGCTAAGACGGTCCTGCCCGAAAGTGAAGTGGAGCGACTGATCTGCGAGATCGTGGGACAGACGCTCCATCTCAGCAAGTGCGGGGTGACGACGAACTTCTTCGACCTCGGTGCGTCATCCCTGCACATCGTTCAGATCTTCAACAAGCTGCCGGACGCGATGAAGGCACGACTGTCGATCACAGATATGTTTCGGCTGCCGACGATACGTGCTCTCGCTGAGCAACTGGGCGCTCAGTCGCTGACGCCATCCAAGGCTGCGTCCGCCGTCGTCGACCAAACGCAGCAACACCAGGATCGCGGCAAGGCCCGCCGACTCGCCCGGTCGCGCACGTAATGCGTCCACCGAGCGATCTTCCAGAAACCGTGAGAGTTGTATGAGCGATCTCTTCGACAGCGGCGAGCAAGAGAACCAGGACGTTGCGATCATCGGCATCGCGCTACGCTTCCCCGGTGCCAGCGACCCGGAGTCGTTTTGGCAGAACTTGCGCAGTGGTGTCGAGTCGCTGAGCCATTTTTCGGATGCGGAGCTGCGCGCTGCTGGTATCGCGCCAGCCAGCTTTGCGCAGCCGGGCTACGTGCGTTCCGGATTTGTCGTTGAGCACATTGACCTATTCGACGCCGAGTTCTTCGGCTTCAGTCGTCGTCAAGCCGAGCTGACGGACCCTCAGCAGCGACTCTTTCTGGAGTGCGCATGGGAGGCCCTGGAGCGTGCCGGCATCGACCCAGCGCGTGCCCCTGGCCCGATAGGCATCTATGCCGGGTCCAGCTTATCGAGCTACCTGCTTCGCTATTACGCCACGATGCAGAAGCTCGACGGTTCGGCGAACAAGCTGCAGATGCTCATCGGTAATGACAAGGACTATCTCGCCAGTCAAGCCGCCTATCGACTGGGCCTGACCGGACCCTGCGTGAGTGTCCAGACCGCCTGTTCGACGGGCCTCGTTGCCACCCATCTGGCCTGTCAAAGCCTGCTTGGTCGCGAGTGTGACGTTGCCTTGGCGGGGGCCGTCACCCTGCGCGTGCCGCAGAAGACCGGGTATCTGTACGAAGAGGGCGCGCTCTTCTCTCCTGATGGCCACTGCCGGGCGTTCGATGCGCAGGCCCATGGCACGGTCGCAGGCAATGGCGTCGCGATGATCGTGATGAAGCGGCTGCGGGATGCCTTGGCCCAGCGCGACAACATCTTGGCCGTCATCAAGGGCTCAGCGATAAACAATGATGGCTCGCTCAAGATTGGCTATACCGCGCCCAGCGAAGATGGGCAGGCCAACGTAATTGCCGAGGCACTCGGGGTCGCGGATGTCGATCCTGAATCGATTACGTATATCGAGACGCACGGCACTGGTACGCCGCTCGGTGATCCCATTGAGATCGCGGCCCTCAAGCGTGCCTTTGGGAACTCCCAGGGCAAACGGAATCACTGCGCCATCGGCTCGCTCAAGACCAACATCGGACACTTGGAGAATGCCGCGGGCCTGGCTGGACTGATCAAGACCGTGCTGGCGCTGTGCCATCGAGAGCTGCCCCCCAGCCTGCATTTCTCCTCGGCAAATCCGCAGCTCGGGCTGGCCGACAGTCCTTTTTATGTCAATCACCGGCTCACGAAATGGCTACCTCCCCAAGGAGCGGTCGGGGCGCGACGGCGTGCCGGAGTCAGCTCCTTTGGCATTGGCGGCACCAATGCGCACGTCATCGTGGAGGAAGCACCGCCGCCGCTTCCCTCCCGACCGGCTCCAGGGACTGCTGCCCGTCCGCTGCACTTGCTTCCAATCAGCGCCAAGAGCAGCGAGGCATTGACCGAGCTCGCCTCCCGCTACGTTGATTTTTTACCCGGTGCGCCGGACGAGTGGGCGGACATCTGCTTTACCGTCGGGGTTGGACGAACACACTTTTCCCATCGCGCTGCAATCGTGGCGGCAGACAAGAAACAGGCCGTAGCGCAACTGCAAGCCCTGCGGGATGAGGCCGCCACAGAGCCGCGAGCACTACCCAGCTCGACGGGTAAGCGGCGACCCCGGATCGCCTTTTTGTTTACCGGACAGGGGTCTCAATACCTGGGAATGGGACGCGAACTGTATGAAACCCACTCCCTGTTCCGCCAGACGATAGACGCCTGTGATCAGTTGCTGCGACGGTACATGGGGCGGTCGCTGACGGCACTGCTATATCCACGCGAACCGAGTGTCGAGAGGGCTCTGCTCGATTCCCATACCTGCGGGCTCACAGCCAACTTTGCGATTGAATGCGCGTTGGTCACCCTCTGGCGCTCGTGGGGTATCGAGCCCGATCTGGTGTTAGGTCATAGCCTGGGAGACTTCGCTGCGGCCTATGCAGCGGGCGTTCTCAGCCTTGAAGAGGGACTCCAACTGGTGACGGAGCGCGGACGACTGATGGAGCTGGCCCACGGCGCGATGGTGTCGGCGATTGCCTCGGCTCAGGACGTGTCTCCGCTGGCTGCCCGCTATCCCGATGTGTCCGTAGCCGTCGTGAATGCTCCGAAAAGCATCGTGCTATCAGGGACGACCACCAGCATCACTCAACTGGCCCTTGAGCTGACGCAGGCTGGCTTCAAGAACCAGATCTTGACGATTCCGGTTCCCGCACATTCGTCTCTGCTCGACCCGGTTCTCCATCGCTTCGAAACAGCGGTGCGGAGAGTGACGCTTCGAACGCCAACGGTGGCCGTGATATCGAGCATGACCGGGGGCCTGGTGACCAGCGCGCTGACCCATCCCAGCTATTGGCGGGATCACCTGCGCAACCCCGTGCGCTTTGCCGACGGAGTTACAACGCTATCTCAGCAAGGTATCGATTTCTGCATCGAGATCGGCCCGAAGCCCACGCTCCTAGGAATCGTTGGACAGTGCGTAGAAGGAAGCGTGCTCCCATCGCCGGTCCTCCTGCCGAGTTTGCGCGACAAGCGCCCCGACTGGCAGCAGCTGTTGGAGAGTGTCGCCGAGCTATATGTCCACGGAGTAGACCTCAACTGGAGTGCTCTGTACGGGGACGTTTCTCGTCGCAAAGTGGTCGTGCCTACCTATCCCTTCCAGCGCACGCGCTACTGGATCGATGCAGAGCCGGCGCAGGACATGGTGAGTCCCCCAAGCTCGCTCCCGCAGGATGCCATCGATGCACGATCGGACTCTTCCGCGACCGCTGCCACGGGCGGCGATCTCTACGAACTGATCTGGCGCCCCTCCGCTGGGCTTGGCAGTGGGAAGATGGCTGCACCTTGGGACGTTGCGGAAACGCTGCGTGCCGGGCCGCTCCTCGCTGCTTTTGCGCAAGATGCCCGGTCACGGCGCTATCAAGCAGAGATGGCCGCGCTCGATGCGCTCAGCCTGACGTACATGCGGCGCGCTCTGGAGCAGCTCGGGGCGCTTACGTCCGTGCCCTCGCAGGATCTATCGGTACTGGGATCGCGGCTGGGCGTCGTGCCCGCCTATCAACGACTGTTCGTGCACTGGCTACACACGGTTTCCGCCCAAACGCAGGCCATCGAACCAGCAGGGCTGTCTCCTTCACCTAGGGCGAACGATTCCCTGGTGCAGTACGAAGCGCAGCTCCTGCTTCGTTGTGGGGAACGACTGGCGGAGGTGGTGACGGGCCGCTGTGACCCCCTGACACTGCTCTTTCCCGATGGTGATGCCAGCGGAGCCGCGCCACTGTACAGCGTCTCTCCGGAGTCCCAGTTGGTCAACGCGTTGGCGCAACAAGCGGTGGCGATGGTGCTGGCCGCGCTGCCCCTGGGAAGACGTCTGCGGGTGCTGGAAGTAGGTGCCGGCAGTGGCGGAACGACGGCCGGTATCTTGCCCCTGCTGCATGGGCATCCCGTAGATTATGTATTTACAGATATCTCTCCGTTTTTTATCAACAAAGCGAAGGCTCGATTCCATGATTTTCCATTTGTTCAGTATCAGTCGTTAGATATTGAAAAGCCGATTTCTCCGCAGTTGCACGGTTCGTTCGATATTGTCCTGGCGGCCAACGTGCTTCATGCGACGCGGGATCTGGCGCAGACGCTGGCGAATGTCCGGGCGATGCTGGCCCCGGACGGGATGCTGGTCCTGATCGAGGGGACTTCGGCCCGCCCCTGGCTGGATGTGACCTACGGTTTGACCACCGGCTGGTGGCGCTTTGCGGATGCGGGGCTGCGTCCCGACTATCCGCTACTCGATCCCGAGGCGTGGCGGGCTGTGCTGGAAAGGAACGGTTTCGTTCAACCCACTCTGCTGGTGCCGGACGGAGGCACCCAGGCGGTCATGTTGGCGCGCAGCTCCGCGACCTCTAGTCCTCGACTAGCGGTGGCAGCGAGCCCCCCTGAACGCTGGTTGATCCTCGGGGATGGGAGCGGCGTGGGGCAACAACTGGCGGCGGGTCTGCGCGCACGCGGCCACGACTGTCGGCTGCTGGGTTCAGAGGATGGTCTCGACGCGGTCGTTGCTGAAGCGGAGTCTGCTCCATTGTCCGGGGTGGTCGACCTAGTAGAACTGGACGGTGGCTCGCCCGAAACGATGTCGAGCGCGGCGATGGAGTCCGAGACCTTGCGTCACTGCCAGCGCTCACTTGCGCTGGTCCAGCGACTGCTGGGACTCCGCGACAGCACTCCGGCTTTGTGGATGGTGACCCGTGGAGCGGTGGCGGTGGCTGCGGAAGATGCGCTCGGTGGCCTGGCGCTGGCACCACTGTGGGGGCTCGGCAAGGTCATCGCGCTGGAGCACAAAGAGATCTGGGGCGGGCTTATCGACTTGCCCGCGTCCCCTGAAGCAGACGAGGCCGAACGCCTGCTGTCGGTCCTCACTGCGCGCAGTGCGGAAGATCAGGTCGCCGTGCGGAGTGGGAAGGTGTTCGTGCCGCGTCTGGTTCGCTATCAGGCGACCACGACACAGTCGATGCGCTTTCGTCCCGACCGGACCTATCTGTTGACCGGTGGTTTCGGTTTCCTCGGGCGAGCTTTTGCAGAACGGATGGTCGCAAGCGGTGCGGCGCGTCATCTGGTGCTGGTCGGTCGCCATGTGGCAGGGCATGAAGCGACCGTACACAAGCTTCAGGCGGCTGGCGCGCAGGTGCTGGCGGTTTCTGCGGATGTTGCAAGCGCGACCGAGATGGCCCGCTGCCTGGAGACCGTCCGAACCACCATGCCGCCTCTTGCGGGCATCGTGCATGCGGCAGGGATCACGATTTATCAGACCCTCCAGGCCATGCAGCCGCACGAGCTTGCTGCGATGTTGCGACCCAAGCTCGTCGGGGCCTGGGTGCTGCATGAGCTGACGAAACAGCTACCGCTCGACTTCTTCGTAAGCTTTTCTTCGGCAGGATCAGTCTGGGGTGCCAAGGGACAAGGCCACTACGCAGCGGCCAACCAGTTCCTCGATGGCTTTGCTTCTTACCGGCGGCACCTGGGCTTGCCCGCAGTGACCATCAACTGGGGAACCGTCGCTGGGGAGCGAATGGCGACCGATGAGTACTTTCAGTGGTTGACGAAGATCGGCATGGGGGATCTGGGGCTCGACCGGGCCTTCTCTGCCTTTCAGCAGGTGCTCACCTGCCAGGGGCCTCAACTGATCGCCGCCAACATGGACTGGAGCCGTTTCCGTGAGATTTACGAAGTGCGCGGTCCCCGTCCGCTCCTCCAGGAACTGCCCCGACAGCCTGCGAGCGCTGCCGCCACTCCGCTAACCCGTGCGCCGGCTACACTGCTGCCGGTGCTCGCGGCGACGCCAGCGGGTGAACGGCTGGGCGTGGTGACGACGCTACTGCAACAAGAAGTCGGCCAGGTCTTAGGGGAGACCCGAAGGCTCGATATCCGGCTTGGCTTTTCGGATCTGGGCCTCGATTCACTGATGATGGTCGAGCTGGTCGGGCGGCTAAAAGCGAAATTGGGATTGAGCTTACCAACCACGCTGGCATTTGATTATGCCAATATCGAAAACCTCGCGGTCTATCTGTTACAGCGCATTCTTGGGGAGCAGGAAATGCCGCTCTCTGCGCCATCTGCCAAAATTGATCTGGCCTTGGGTATGGACCAGATGGAAACAGCAGAAACCGATCAGAGCGATGATATCGAGACCTTGATTCAGCAAGAGCTGGCTGAGATCCAGCGCCTACTGAAATAGAGCCAAAATGACTGCAAAAATAGAACGGGCGAACCCGACTGCTGTGTTGCAACAGACCCTTGTGGCTCTCAAGGAGGCACGGGCCAAGCTGGCACAGCTCAAGGAGCCGATCGCGATCGTTGGCATGAGCTGTCGCTTTCCCGGTGCGCCTTCGCTGGATGCCTACTGGGATCTCTTGCGAAACGGAGTGGATGCCATCAGCGAAGTGCCAACATCGAGATGGGATATTGATTTATATTACGATCCAAATCGCGATGTGCCGGGAAAGTGTTATACGCGCAGCGGTGGCTTCATTGCAGACGTAGATCGGTTCGATCCAAGCTTTTTCGGCATTTCTCCCCGTGAAGCGCAGTGGATGGATCCGCAGCATCGACTGCTCCTAGAAGTCAGTTGGGAGGCGCTAGAAAATGCCTCCATCGTGCCTGGCTCGTTACGTGGTACGGCAACCGGCGTCTTCATTGGCATTACAATGAGCGACTATGCGCGTTTATTGACGAAGAATGGAGATCTGTCGCAAATCGGACTTCACCATATTACAGGCAATAATCTCAATGCTGCGGCCGGGCGACTGTCTTACACGTACGGTCTGCAAGGTCCGGCTCTGGCGGTCGACACGGCCTGTTCGTCCTCGCTGATGGCGCTGCACCTGGCCTGTCAGAGCCTGCGCAACGGCGAATGCAGCATGGCGCTGGCCGGTGGAGTCAACCTGGTCTTGTTGCCCGACGGACTGGTTGCTGGCTCACGGGCTCACACCTTGGCACCCGACGGACGGTGCAAGTCCTTTGATGCGGCTGCTGATGGCTATGTGCGAGGCGAGGGCTGCGGCGTCATCGTCCTTCAGCGTCTGTCCGATGCACGCGCCAGCGGGAAAACGATCTTGGCGGTCATTCGTGGCTCGGCGGCGAACCAAAACGGCCAGAGCAGCGGCTTCACGGTGCCAAACGGGCTTGCCCAGCAGGCGGTCCTTCGCCAAGCCCTGGCCCAGGCGGCTCTGGAGCCTTCGGACGTCACCTACGTGGAGGCGCACGGGACCGGCACCTCACTGGGAGATCCAATCGAGATCCGGGCCATTGGGGCGGTCATGGGCACTCAGCGAGAGGCTCCCATCTATGTCGGCACCGTGAAGACCAACATTGGTCATCTGGAGTCGGCGGCAGGTATCGCAGGCGTGATCAAGACGGTCCTTAGCCTGCAGCACGAGGAGATTCCACCGAACCTGCATTTTAAGACCCCCAATCCACACATTCCGTGGGATGAGCTAGCAGTCCAAGTTCCGACGGAGCGCATGCGCTGGCCAGCGGAGCGTAAGCGTGTAGCTGGGGTGAGCTCCATCGGGGTCAGTGGGACCAATGTCCATGTTCTGCTTGAAGCTGGCACTACCGAACCCTCCGGATCTGCGGTCGCGGCGGCCAGAGGCGAACGGCCTTGGGATCTGCTTACGCTGAGCGCGAAGAGCGAAGCGGCTTTGCGTGCGCTCTGCGAACGCTATGTTCACTGTTTCAAGGCGCAGCCCGCGCTCGCTTGGGCGGCGGTCTGCTCCACCTCGCACACGGGTCGGTCTCACTTTCCGCACCGAATGAGCATCGTGGCGAACTCGGTAGCCGTGGCCGCCGAGGCGATGACTGCTCAGCTAGCGGACTCTTCTGGCGACCCCTCCATCGCCATCGGCCAGGTTTCAACAAGTGGCCGTCCCAAGCTCGCCTTCCTGTTTACCGGCCAGGGCTCGCAATACGCTGGCATGGGACAAGAGCTGTACTCGACGCAGCCAGCCTTCCGACAGGTGCTCGATCGATGCGAAGCGAGCTTTCTGGAGCAAGTCGGACGGTCGCTGCTCGATCTTATCTATCCGGCCAGTGGCACTGCGCACAAAGACCTGCTCGCCTCGCATCACTGCGGCCAGGCGGTGAACTTCGCCATCGAGTGTGCGCTGGTCGAGTTGTGGCGTGCCTGGGGGATCGAGCCCGACGTCGTATTGGGACACAGCCTGGGCGACTTCGCTGCAGCCTACGCAGCGGGCGTCCTGCGTCTGGAGGATGGTCTGCGGCTGGTCACACTTCGCGGACAGCTCATGGAGCGGGCCGCAGGGATGATGTTCTCCGTGATCGCATCTGCCGACGAGCTGGCTCCGTTTCTGGCGAGCTGTGAGGCAGTCACGATCGCGGCGATCAATGGACCCAAGAGCGTCGTGATCTCGGGAAACGAGGCGCAGACGAGCGAGGTGGCGGAGCGGATTGGCGCTGCGGGCTTCACGATACGGAAGCTAGCGATTCCCGTGGCTGCGCATTCCCCCATGCTCGACCCGGTGCTAGATGAGTTCGAAGCCGCCGTCCGCCAGGTGCCTCTGTCTGCGCCGCAACGGAAGGTGATTTCGAGCATGACCGGAGAGCTCGTCACCGACGAACTCACCGACCCCAGATATTGGCGTCGACACCTGCGGAGCACGGTCCGCTTTGCCGCAGGACTCGATGCCATGGCAGCTCAGGGCGTCACGCTATGCCTTGAGATAGGCCCGCAGCCAACGCTGCTCGGTATGCTGGAACAGTCCCTCGGTGAGAGCGACGGGGTCTACTCTGCACAGAAGAGCCGCTGGCAGCCCATTCTGCTTCCGAGTCTACGCGACAGCCGTGGGCCGTGGCAGCAGGTTCTGGAGAGCCTGGGCCAACTCTACGTTCATGGTGTCGAGATCAACTGGAGCGAGTTTGACCGCGACCTTCCACGCCGAAGCGTCCCGCTGCCGACCTATCCCTTTCAGCGACAGCACTGCTGGTTTGAGGGGGGTGAACCAGCCGCCGCTCAGGTCGGTATCGGTAAGCCGCCCAGGCCAAGAGATCCTTCCTCGTTGGCTCATTTGCTGGAGCTCGGCAACATTCCCGAGCTGACCCAGCGACTGCGAAGCGGCGGTCGCTTTTCCGATCCGGAGTTGGGCCTTCTGCCCGGCCTTTTGCAGACCCTGGTTGAATCGTATCAATCCGAGCAGTGCACGAGCGCCGCAGAGACCTGGCTGCATGAAGTGAGCTGGAAAGCAGCGCCCGCTGCTCAGGCCCTGCCTTCAGATGAACCGGGACGGTGGCTCATTCTGGCCGATCGCGGTGGTGTCGGCGATTTGTTGGCTCGCGAGCTGACCCGCGCCGGCCATGTGGTGCAGGTGGTGTATGCCTGTGCTCCTGGGGAGAAGTCCGATGCCAGCGGGACGGTGGACCCGTGCGATCCCCAAGCCCTGTCTGCGGTGGTGGACCAAGCCCTTCATAGCGCTGGTACCCAACTAGCCTTCCGTGCGGTGGTCGATCTGTGGAGCTTGGACCTACCCAGCGCCGAGGATCTGCCGCTGTCTCAGTTGGTCCAGGCACAGCGGTTGGGCTGCGGGGCGCTCATTCATTTGGTGCAGGCGCTGCTGCGTGATGACGCGGATGTCGCAGGAGCGCTGCCACGGATCTGGGTGGTCACCCGTGGTGTGCACGCGATCGAGCCACAGCCCTCTCGACGAGGTCTTCACATCACGCAGGCCCCGCTCTGGGGCTTGGGTCGTGTGCTGTCCTTGGAGCATCCCGATTTGTGGGGTGGGCTGCTGGATCTGTCAGCGGACGAGGACATGGACCATCAGCATGAGGTGGCAGGACTCCTTTCGGAGCTGCTGGCCCCACCCTGCGGCGAGCAGGTGGCCTACCGTGCAGGAAAACGAATGGTGGCGCGCCTGGTCCGCTCACTAGGCCCCCCAGCGGTTTCCCAAGCTGCGTGGAACATTGACCAGGCTGCGACGTACCTGATTACCGGCGGCTTGGGGGGTCTAGGGCTGCACATTGCCCGTCAGCTTGCCGAAGAAGGGGCGCGTCGGTTGGTGTTGACCGGTCGCCAGGGCGTCTCGACTGCCACGCAACAGTCAAACGTGAACCAGCTACGGGCGATGGGCGTCGACGTACAGGTCGAACAGGTCGATGTCGCCGATGAGGTTGGCATGACGCAGTTGCTTGGCCGGCTCACCAGCGGGCCATCGCCGCTCCGTGGTGTTGTTCATTCGGCGGGTACTCTGGCCGATGGCATTACGCTGCTCCAGACCTGGGAGCGCTTCGAATCGGTCATGGCCTCGAAGGTGACCGGGAGTTGGCT
Source organism: uncultured Myxococcales bacterium (assembly GCA_937859535.1). Classification (GTDB taxonomy): domain Bacteria; phylum Myxococcota_A; class Polyangia; order Palsa-1104; family JAEUJZ01; genus JAEUKA01. The sequence continues at coordinate 12,251 of CALLYL010000427.1, read as the reverse complement.
GCTCCATACGCTGACCCGGAACCTGGAACTCGACTTCTTTGTCTGCTTCTCCTCTATGTCGTCGGTGCTGGGGGTTCCCGGGCAGGGTAACTACGCCGCCGCGAATGCGTTCATGGATGCCCTGGCCCATCATCGACGCGCCCTGGGTTTGCCAGGATTGAGCATCAACTGGGGTGTCTGGGCAGCAGAAGGCATGACGCTGCGCACGCCTCGTATCTTGCAGCACGGCATGTCGATGATTCCCCCGAAGCAGGGGCGCGAACTGTTTGCGAAGCTGCTTCACCAGCAGCGGTCGCAGGTCGCCGTGGTGCCGGACTTCCATCCGGTTGGTGTGGAGTCGCCGTTCATCGAGCTCCTGGTTGAGCCGGCCTCGCCTCCCGTGGTGCGGGAAAGGAGTTTCCGCCAGCGGCTCGTCGAGGTGCCTGCCGGTACGCAGCTCGTCCTACTCTGCGAGCATGTCCGAACACAGGTCGCGCAGGTTTTGGGCTTTCGCTCGGCGGAGACCATCGAAGACCAGATGGTTTTTTCCGCCCTTGGCATGGACTCGCTGATGACGGTCGAGCTGCGGAATCGGCTACAGCGAAGTCTGGAGTTGCAGTTGTCCGCTACGGTGGCCTTCAACTATCCCAGCATCGAGGGCTTGTGTGGGTACCTGGCCCAGCTCCTCGACTCCGCAACCATCAAGAGGGGAGACGACAGACCTGATGCCGATAGGCGAGGAGCTGCGGCTGGACGTGTCGCGGTGGAGCAGGCCGGTCCGATCGATGACCTGTCGGAACAAGCGGTTGGTGACCTGCTCGACCAAGAGCTGAGCGAGCTGAGTGGCTACTGGACGGAAGAGCCTTCGAAATGAGCACTGACAACGAGGTTCGACTAAAACGCGCGCTGCTGGCGATTCAGAATCTGCGGGGAGAGCTGGAGTCGGCCCGGCAAGCCAGCCGAGAGCCCATTGCTGTGATCGGTCTGGGCTGTCGCTTTCCGGGGGCCGATGGTCCGGCGGCGTTCTGGCAACTCCTGCAAGACGGACGGGATGCCATTCAGGAAGTACCAAGCAGCCGCTGGAACGTCGATGCGTACTACGATCCTCGACCCGAAGCCAATGGCAAGATGTACACGCGGCATGGTGGTTTCATCGAGCGTCCTGCCGCCTTTGATGCCGCCTTCTTTGGCATCTCCTCACAAGAAGCTGACAGCCTCGACCCTCAGCAGCGTCTGATTCTCGAAGTCGCGTGGGAGTCCCTGGAGCACGCGGGGCTGAATCCAGAGCGGCTCACCGACAGCGCGACCGGCGTCTTCATCGGGATGGGAACCAGCGACTATCTACAGATGCTGCAGCAGAACGCTCCGGAGCGCACCGACTTGTACATGCTGACCGGCAACGCTCACTGCGTCGCGAGCGGTCGCTTGTCCTATCTGCTCGGGCTCAGGGGACCGAGCTTGGTGGTGGATACCGCGTGCTCCTCTTCGTTGGTTGCAACCCACCTGGCTGTGATGAGCCTGCGCAATGGTGAGTGTGATCTGGCCCTGGCCGGTGGGGTCACGCTGATGCTAACGCCGCAGGCTTACATCGCGCAGTGCCGCGCCAAGATGCTGTCTGCGGACGGTCGCTGCCACACATTCGATGCCAGTGCCAACGGCTATGTTCGCGGCGAGGGGTGCGGCATGGTTGTGCTCAAGCGCTTGTCGTTGGCAAAAGCCGATGGCGACCGCATTCTGGCGGTGATCCGAGGCAGCGCGGTCAATCAGGATGGGCGCACCAACGGGTTGACGGCGCCGAACGGCCTTGCGCAGCAGGATGTCATCCGTCAGGCACTCAAGAACGGGGATGTCCAGCCCTCCGAAGTCGGCTATGTCGAAGCCCATGGAACGGGAACTCCACTCGGTGATCCGATCGAGGTGAATGCACTGGGTGCCGCCTTTGGCGACCGCAAGACCCCGCTCCTTATTGGAACCGTGAAAACCAACATCGGCCACCTCGAGCCGGGCGCCGGTATCGCCGGTCTGATCAAGACCGTCCTCGCTTTGCAGCATGGAGAGATTCCCAAGAGCCTCCATTTCGAGACGCCCAATCCCCACATCCCCTGGAATGAGCTGCCGGTGCGCGTTGCGACGGAGCGTATGCCGTGGCCGGGTCAGGGGCGGCGCATCGCCGGGGTTAGCTCTTTTGGCTTCAGCGGCACCAATGCCCACATGGTTTTGGAGTCACCGCCGGTGAAGAGCCACCGAGTGCAGCCGACGGACGCGGCTCCGGCGATGGAGAGACCACTCCACCTACTGACGCTGAGTGCGAAGAGCGAAGAGGCGCTGAGGCAGCTTGCCCAGCGATACGTAGCGATCGCAAAGACCTCGGTGCCGCTCGCAGACCTCTGCTATTCGGCCAATGGCGGGCGGGCCCACTTTCGTCACCGGCTGGCTGTGGTTGCGAAAGACTGTGCCGATCTCGAGGCGAAGCTCTCTGCCTTCTGTACGAAACAAGAGGCACCCGAGCTGTTCCATGGGCGCATCCCGCGCGGAAATCGTCCCAAGACGGCGTTTCTCTTTACCGGCCAGGGTTCGCAGGTGGCAGGCATGGGGGCTGAGCTGTACCAAACCCAGCCGGCCTTCCGACGACAGCTCGATCAGTCCGCAGAAATCCTGCGACCTTGGCTCGATCGCCCCCTGTTGCCGCTGCTCTTTGACAAGCCCGGCTCCGACGCTGTTTCCCTGCTGGATCAGACCGCCTATACCCAGCCGGCGCTCTTTGCGCTAGAGCATGCGCTGTCCGCGCTATGGCAGTCCTGGGGTATCCAGCCGGACGTTGTCATGGGCCACAGCATCGGCGAGCTGGTCGCAGCTTGTGTCGCGGGCGTGCTGACGCTGGAAGATGGACTGAAGCTCAGTGCGGCGCGTGGTCGACTCATGCAGACGCGCTGCGTGCCCGGCTCGATGGTGTCGGTGATGGCCGATGAGGGACAGGTCGCAGCCCTGATTGCGCCATATCGTCAAGACGTTGCACTGGCCGCCGTCAACGGTCCGAAGAACCTCGTGCTATCCGGCGGACAGGAGTCTATCTGGCGACTTGTGGAGACGCTGACCGCGCACGGGCTGAAGACCCGCATGCTGACCGTGTCGCACGCGTTTCACTCGCCGTTGATGGACCCAATGCTGGAGGAGTTTCGGAAGGTCGCCTCTGCCGTGTCCTATTCTGCGCCCCGGCTGATGTTGATCTCGAACCTGACGGGGCTGCCCGCAACCGCGGCCATTGCGACCCCAGCATACTGGGTCCGCCACGCGCGTGAACCGGTGCGTTTTGCCGAAGGGATGGCCGCGCTCTATCAGCAGGGCGTGACCCAACTTGTGGAAATGGGGCCGAAACCGACGCTGCTCGGCCTGGGACGAACCTGCTATCAGCAGTGCGCCTCGCAAGCGTCTGATCGAGAGCCGATCGCGGGCACCTGGCTGCCCAGCCTTCGGCCGGGGCATGGAGAGACGCAGCAAATGCTCTCATCGCTCAGCGAGCTGTACATACAAAATAGCCCCGTCGATTGGCTTGGATTTGAACGCGAATTCAATCGTCATAAGATTGACTTGCCTACCTATCCATTTCAGAGACAGGAACACTGGATTGCCATCAAGGAGCCTCCTTCCATGCCTAATCATATCATCAAAGCCGACGCCAGCCATCAGTCACAGTTGGTTGCCTATTTGACAGAAGCAGTCGCTGGCCTCTTGAATCTCTCGCCTGCTGCGGTCGAAACCGACGTAACCTTTGTCGAAATGGGTGCCGACTCCTTGCTGCTGTCCAGTCTGGCCGAGTCCATCCAACGGCGGTACAGCATCGAGGTCGGGGTTCATCAGCTCTTCGACGAGCTAGGCTCTATTGACCTGCTCGCTGCCTTTTTGAGCACGCAGGTCGCCGCGGAAGGGGCTGCGGCGGCTAAAGTGTCGACTGGAAGCACCACTGTTGCCGTTCACACTGCGCCTGTTCCGAGCCCCACTGTGGATCATCATCTGCCACCCAGCAGCGCAAGTGCCCTGGAGCGGGTGATGTCCGAACAACTGCTGCTGGTGCAAAATATTATCAGCAATCAGTTGGCCGTCTTGCGGGGCGATGCCAGCGTGCAGGTAGCCACCGTCCCGACGCAATACGGCGCGGGCCCAAGCGCTCGTTCAGTCGCAGCGGTCCCTCCCGGACAGGATGCTAAACCTGTGGCTCCGACGAAGCTGATTGCGCGCAAGTTGACGGCGGAGCAGCAGCAGTATCTCGATGCCTTCATGCGACGCTACGCAGAGCGCACCCGTACCTCGAAGCAGCATGCGCAGGCCGCTCGTCCAGTGCTGGATGACGGTCGCTCTCGGCGGGTGCTGCGTCCCGAGACCTGGGATATCAACTACCCGATTGTCGCCGAACGTGGCAATGGCGGCTGCTTTGTCGATATAGATGGAAACAGCTATGTCGATACTTGTATGGGATACGGTTCCCTGCTCTTCGGGCACAGTGCATCCTTCATCCAAGAGGCCATCAAAGCGCAGCTTCAGCAGTCGTTTGACGTCGGGCCCGATCTGCGGATGGGTCTCGAGGTGGCTGAGCTGATTTGCAAGCTGACCGGCATGGAGCGCGTAAAGTTCACCACGTCCGGCACTGGCGCGGTACGCACGGCCCTGCGCTTGGCACGGGCCGCTACCGGTCGCTCCCGCTTCGTGATGTTTACGGGCTCCTATCATGGTCAATCGGACGGAATGTTGGCCGTGGCGGGGCCGAGCAGCGAGCCGCTCGCGTCCCAGCCGATGGCACCAGGGGTCTCCCCGCGAGCGGTTGGGGATGCGCTGGTGCTGCCGAACAACGATCGCAAGTCACTCGACACCATCCGGGCGCATGCCCACGAACTGGCGGGAATCCTCGTCGAACCGGTGCAGAGTCGAAACCCCGGATTGCAGCCGCGCGAATTTTTGCTACAACTGCGCCAGCTAGCGTCGGAGCTCAACGTGCCCTTGATCTTCGACGAGGTCATTACGGGCTTTCGCATCCATCCCGGTGGCGCCCAAGCAGTCTTTGGTATTTCTGCAGATATCGCCTCCTATGGAAAGGTGATTGGCGGCGGCATGCCGCTGGGTGTGGTGGCCGGAAAACATGCCTATATGGATCACCTGGATAGTGCACTATGGAGATATGATAGTGCGCCCGAAACAGCCATCGAGCCGACGTTTGCCGCCAGTACCTTTGAGAAGCATCCGTTGGCGATGGCGGCCACTCGCGCCGTGTTGCAACGGATCTTAGAAGAGGGCGAGGCGCTGCAGGAGGCACTGAACGAGCGGACGCGGCGGTTCGTCGAGACGGTGAATGCTTTCTTTGCGCAGGAGCAGGTGCCGATCGAGATGGCACACTTCGGTTCGCTCTTCCGTTTTACGTGGAAGAACAACATCAGCTACCTGTACCAGCCCCTGGAAATGGATCTGTTCTATTATCACTTAATCTCCAAAGGTATGTACGTGTGGGAGGGGCGGACTTGTTATCTCTCGGTCGCACATACCGATGAAGATATCGCAAAAATGGTTGCGGCGATTCAGGACAGCATCGCCGATATGCAGGTTGGTGGCTTTTTGTCGAAATCTGGGGGCAAGCAGACGACGGCTCAAAGACCGGCATCGACCACCGACGCCGACCGCACGATGCCGCTCGGTGAGGAACAGCATGCGCTGTGGACGTTAAGCCAACGGGCGGGGGCGCAATCACCAGACTGGCAGATAATCGTCAACTTCCGCCTGCAAGGGCCGCTCAATGGGAAGGCCCTGGAGCGTGCGGTCCAGACCCTGGTGGTTCGCCATGAAGCGTTGCGGACCACCGTCGACCTTCACCAGCCTCTGCAAATCGTCCACGCGAGACTCCCATTCACCATCGAGCGAAGTGACCTGAGCGGGGAGCACGGACGCGCCATGGATGACGTGGTGGCGGAGTGGCTGGCGCAGGCTGCAGCCACCCCGCTTCCGCTCGATCGCCCCTTGCTGCGAGTTCACCTCGTCAAGCTCGGGGAATCGAGTCACCTGGTGTCGCTGGCGGCGCACCACATCATCACCGATGGCTGGTCAACCGGAATTCTGTTGGAAGAGTTGACGGCTCTGTATTCTGCTGAGTGTGTGGGACTCTCGGTGCAGCTCAAGCCGGCCCGGCCCTATCGCGAGTTTTTGGACTGGCAATCGCAGGAGCGTCACTCCGCGACGATGGCCGCTCACGAGGCCTACTGGCTGGAGCAGTTCAAATCGGGCATCGAACGCGCCACGCTGCCAACCTCCCGCAGGCACCGACCAGAAACCCAGTACTGCGGAACCCGGTTCGCGAGTCGACTCTCGCCCGAACTGTTCTCTCAGACCAAAGCGCTGAGCCGCGCTCAGGGGACGACGCTGTTTATGACCCTGCTGTCCGCCTTTGGACTCCTTTTGCACCGGCTGACTGGACAGAGTGAGTTGGTCATCGGTACGCCAACGGCCGGGCGCTCGATGGAGCAGCGGGACGCGCTGGTCGGTTACTGCACACACCTTTTGCCCATTCGCAGCCAGCTTCCCGACGGTGCCGCAGTGTCTGAGTATCTGTCTGCGATGAAACAGACGGTCCTCGCTGCGTTCGCGCATCAGGCCTATCCGTATTCCCGATTGATCCAGGCGCTCTCGCAGAAAGGACACGCGACCCCATTTCCTGGGGTGACGACGATCTTCAACATGGATCGCGCGGCCATCCTTCCTACGCTCCCCGGCTTGCAGGTCGAAATTCTGCCGTCGCCAACGAGCTTCTCCCTGGTCGACTTTCGACTCGATTGCATCGAGGTGGGAGATACCCTCTGTCTCGACTACGAATACAGCACCGACCTGTTCGACCAAGAGACGATCGCGACCTGGCACGCCACCTATGTCGCGCTGCTGCAGTCCATGGTCTCTGCTCCGACTCAGCGCGTATCCCTGCTCAATGCACTGGGCTGATGAGCGTCTGCGCCGCGTTCACGTTGGTTACCGAACGCTGCGCAGCACCGAATCAACTTTGGCTAGAACCCACTCACGGTGGGTGTCGATGAAAAAGTGTCCGGCCTTAACTTCCGCGAGCTGAAAAGAACCGGAACAGACGTCGCGCCATGCCGCCATCTCTTCCTTACGAACCAGAGTGTCCTGGGTTCCGTGGAGCGCGAGGATCGGAATCTCCAGCGGAGCATCGGGCACATAGGTGTAGGACTCGACCGCATGAAAGTCGGCTCTCAGCGCCGGTAACGCGAGCTCCATCAATTGATGGTTGTCGATCACACTGCGCGGTGTGCCGTACTCTTGATAGAGCATTTCCTTGAACTCTTCATCTGGCAGCTTGGCGATCGAGCGTCCACGCCTGGCCAACTGGGGAGCGCGGCGGGCGGCAAGGACAAGCGCTTGCGGACAATATGGCGTCGCACGGAGGCGGCGCGCCAGCTCGAACGCCAAGATGGCTCCGTAGCTGTGGCCATACAGAACGAGCGGTGCCGGAGGAAGCACTTGCAGCGCTGCGGCGATTCCCTCGACTGCTGCCATAGATGACGTCAGGACTCCCTCATGGAGTCGTTCCTGGCGACCGGGCAGTTGCAGCGCCCGCACTTCAATGTCACTCGCGAATGCATCCGCCCAGTGGTGAAACACCGTAGCACCACTCCCTGCATAGGGGAGACAGACAAGACGTACTCGCGGGAGGGCTACTGGCTTGCGGCTACGCAGCCAGCGCGCTGCTTCTGAGACAGGTATCGGTTGGATCACGGAGATGAACTCTCTGGAATCGAGGGACGCTGGCCTATGGCCGGGCCGCTTGGGTCTGTTCCAGGACGGTTTGTTTTGCCGTTTCAAGCTCTGTTGCGGCGTGTTTGTCTTCTTGAACCATCCGCCAGATCAGCGCCAGCGAGCATAGGGGTAGCAGCGCCAGCCATGGCACCGTTCGTGCCCAGCCCCACTTCTCGGCGAACGCGGAGACAATGAACGGGGACAGGATGAATCCGATTCGGCCAAGCAGGCTGTTGGTCCACGCCATTCCGTTGCCGCGCTGCTCGGTCGGGAAGCTCTCTGCGGTCACTGTGTTGGCGATGACAAGCGCTCCGCTGGCCCCGCTCACCAGGAGGATCAGTGAGATCCGCAGCATGGGACCATGCGGAAGCAGATAGGATCCGATCACTCCGATGGCTTGGAGCAGATACACGATGGCGCTGCCTCGCCGTCTCCCGATGCGGTCGAGAACCGGCCCCGCGATACCCGCAAGCGGAATCGAAACGAACGCAGCGATCGCGATATATCCCCCCATGACCATCTGCGAGATGTGCAGGTCGGCCACCGCGTGTTCCTTCCAAAACGCGACGGCGCTCTGGTTCACCCCATACGTCAAGATCCACAGCAGCGAGCACAGGAAAATGCGACGTCCATGGCCGGCGCGCCAGATGCTTGTCAGCGACGGCACTACGCGTGTCTCCAGCGCGGAGAAATGGCGGGTTTCACGTAGGAAGAACCAGCCATAGACGAACAGGACGACGGAGGATCCTCCAAGATAGTACAGGCCGCGCCAGCCAAACCGGGAGCCCACCATGCGGGGTGCGAGCAGCGCGCAAATCACACCACCGAAGGCCGCCACCGCCACGAGCATGCTGATGGTCTGTGCCCGACGCTCACGGGGAAAGTCCTCGGCGGCATAGAGCGCAGCGGTGGACAACGCACTGACGATGAAGATCCGCGACACCAGTTGCGCGGCCAGGAATACAGATGAACTGCTCGCCGCCCCCGAGGCCAACGAGGCCAGCGAGTAACCAAGCACAGAGAGCAGCAGAACCGGTCGACGCCCCAGGCTATCGGCTTTTCGCAGCAGAAAATATCCGAAGACGGTTCCGATACTCGCCAGCGCCAGCAGCCGTCCCCCTTGACCGATCGTCATTCCGAACGTGGCGCGCACGTCTGGTAGCGTCTGCGACAGAGCGGCCAAGTCGAAACCATCCCAGAGAGCAACCAGACACAGAAAAAACTGCATGCTCGCAGGTGGTGCACGATGGATGGATGGAGCCGTTTTTAGCACGGGAGCAATCCTATCGGGCGCTGTCGGAGCTTGTCATCCAAAATGCTCCTTGGGGAAAGGAGTTTCTGTCTGACCAGGTCGGCTTTCGGTCGACCACACTCCGCCTCGATTCCCTCAACGGAATCACCGCCAATCCTAGGAAGAACGCGCTGTGCGGCACTCTGTCCCACAACCCGCCGATTCGCCCCGCGACCCAGAAGCCAACCGCTGTCGCTGCATACCACGCACCGATCCATCGTCCACCGCTTTGCGTTGGGGCGAGGCGAAGGACGAATGACGGACCGAGCGCTCCAACCAGCAGCTCGGCGACCGATAGCATCAGCAGACAGCCGAGGAGCCATCCGATGCTGACTAGAGCAAGACCTCCTGATATCTGCGCGGCGATGATCATCGGGGCGTACGCAAGACTCGTTACTGCCATTCCTCCAGCGATTTTGATTGAGATGCTGCCGAGTCCGGGCGCGGTTCGTAGACGAAGGAGTAGGCGAGAAAGCAGCGGCGACACCGCAATCACAAGTCCAGAGTGCAGCGATGCGATGTACGGCACCGGCAATTCCCAGGTTAGGAATCGGCGGTTCGTGTGATCGCGTGCCCAGAGAAGCAGAGTCGTACTCGCTTGCATGTGCGCCACAGTAAACAGCATCGAGATCAGACACAGACAGAGTAGTAGAAGGAGGGAGCCGCGAGGAGTATCGCAGTCAGTCTTAGCAGCGGCAGGTTCGCGCTGTTCAGCAGCCCGTAGGAGTGAACTGTGCGAACGGAGAATGGCCCATGCTGCCACGAGTCCCAGCGACGCAACCGCGAAGGCGGCGGGCCACCCGAGCCACGAGCGCGCAGTCTCTCCCACGACCGGACTTACGATCGCGCTGGCGTTGGCGAGCAGGTAAATCAGCGTCAATCCGTGGTCGCGATGCTCGGGGATGTCGGCATACAGTCGTGTTGCGAGCGCTTGCGGCGCAGACTTGGCCGCACCAGACCCGAGCGCGACCAGTGCTAGACCGGCGTACAGAGCCGGGACTCTCTCCATCATCAGGAATGCGTAACCGACGGCAGCAACGAGGTAGCCAAGCGATGCGACACGCACGACGCCGAACCGGCCATCGGAGACAATGCCTCCAAGCAGAGGTGACACATAGGTGGCAGCGATGAAGCAGCCGAGGATGTCTGTTGCGCTGGCGGTGGTAAATCCGAGCCGTTCGTTCAGGTAAAGTAGCAACAAACTCAGCAGCCGAAAAACGCTAAACCGTTCGCAGGCTACTGAGGCTGACAGGGTGAGAAAACCGGGCGGGTAACGACGCATGGACCACACTCCTTGAGTGGGGCGAGCGTCTATCGTTCAGTCTGGTAAATCAGCAAGTGGCGCGCTGGTAAAATGACTGACACGGGGTGACACAACTGTTACCAGCGGTTGTCACTTTTCATCGCCATCCGGCCTTGCTCGCTGGTACAGCAGCAGCAGTCGGGGGTGGTATTCCTCGGCGTAGCGCCAGTGCGCAACCGGGGTCCAACCTTCTTTCGCCATCTTTCCGTCGAGTTGTACTTGGTCGTAACGCTTGGCGTAGAGCATGGAAAACTGTTTCGTCTCACCGCTCACCATATTGACGGTGGCGCGAATGTCGGCGGCGTAACTACCGGGAACGGGACACGCTTCAAAGTCCAGCGAGGCCGACAGCTCGACATTCTTGATGCTTGGTACATAGCGACGCAGCAAGTCGATGAAGTGGCGGTCGTATGCTGACTTCTCATAGGGGCCCGTTCGACCAGCAAGGCGACGGTCCTTGCTCATGATTTCCTCCGGCTTGTCTACCGAGCCCATGGCCGCCGGTACGTTGAGGAGCAAGAAGTCGCCCGGTGCAAACCCGAGGAGGCTGTTGCGCACGAACATGATCTCATTTTGTAGGTTGGCGAAGGTATTGCCGAACATACAGACCACCCGTCGACGGTGAGCTCGCTCGGGGGTATGCAGCAGCGGCGTGTAGCGTTGCAAGTTGTGGAACGTGCCTTGAATCGCATATACGGACACCGAAGGCCGGTCCCCCAGCAGCTCGGCGGCGTGCCGGTAAGCTCCCGAGCAAAGGGGCTGGCTGATGTCGAGCAGGTACAGTCGCAGATTGCGGTTGCGATGAACGTCGAGCAGTCGCTGCGTCAGTCGAACCTCGTCTTTGCCATCGCCACAGCCGAGCCCAAGCACATCGAGCCCGACCGGACCTGCTAGCTCCGCGACCCGCTCGGCCACGCGCCCTAGTGGCATCAGGTTGCGGGCGGTCGTATAGATCTCGTGCTCGGCGATCGAACACCAAGCGGCAGCGCTGCTGTGGTCAAGGTACAGGTAGGTCTGCTCCAGATGTCCGCCGCGCCCGTTGAGCTGCATCGTCAGCTCGTTGTGCAGCTTCAGTGCATCGTACTCGGGCGTTAGCCAGCAGTTCGGCGAGAAGTCCTGCACTTTCTGCGGACGGCCCGCGAGGTGTTCACCGATCGGACTCGGATCGATGCGCAGCTCGGGCACCGATTGAAGGTGCATCACAGTTGTACGCGTTGGAGGCCTGCGTCCTGTCTCCACGTTACGCAGCGTACTTTCAGAAATTCCCGCTCGGTCCGCCAGTACCTTGCGAGTCAGACCCGCCGCCTTCCGTCTCTGCTCAAGGTCCGCGCCCCACGCTTTCAGAACCCGCGACTCTGTGCTCTCGGGTTCGACGATACCAGCAGCCAAGTGTAGTTCCGTCGCGATGGTAGAGACGGGAGGGGCTGGTTGCTCCTTCTCGGCTTGAGGCAGCGTCTCTCGTAGCGTCGCCATGGCTTGCCGCAGCAACGCTCTCTGATTCGGCGGGCACTTCTTTAGGAGACGACCCAGGACCTCCATCGTCTCTACAAACAAGGTTCTGACTGGAAGGCTCTCCGTCTGTTCCACGACATCCTCCAAACGTTGCCCGACTGCTAACACACATCCAACGCGCAACCAAGCAGTTCTCGTCGGAGTTAGCGAGGTCAACAGTCCGCCTTCCTGTTACTGGGCAGACTCTTTTTGCTCGGGCAACCATCCATCAACAGGTCATCAAGGAATCACGCGCTCTGCGCGCAGTCACCGCACTGGAATCGGCTCACTCCACATGAACCGGCTTCTCCTGTACTTGCTTCCTCTTCCCGTAAAATTGATCGTACCGACCGAGTAGGAGCTGCTGCACTTGCGCGGGCCACCAGTTCGTATTCCCTTTGG
>CALLYL010000426.1 GCA_937859535.1 uncultured Myxococcales bacterium | reverse complement strand
GCAACGCTTGCAGCATCATCCATCGTTCCCACAAAGTGCGTCCCCGCGCAAGAGGACGCTCACCGGCAATGACCACGCAATCCAAGACCGATTGACAGGACCGAGCGTATATTCCTTTGATTTGAGAGGTAGGAGGTCCGTTGTGTTCCTTTTCCACAGAAGCCATCTGGGGTCACTGGTCTGCGCTGCTGCATTGATTGTGCTCACAAACGGACAGACCCGGGCGCGTGCGTCAACCCCGGTCCTCACCAGTAGCAAGCAGTCTCGCGCAGCATTTGCTCAAGCTCTTCGCCGCATTACGCCAGGCATGGATGCAGCAGCGGCGCGTGCCATCTTGGGAGAACCCGAGGACATCAAAACCGCACGCGATCCCGGCGGAATCTCTGCCGCAGACACCGAGGAGGTGTGGCGTTACGGTACCCGTGGCCACCTGACGTTCGGAACGCTCGGTACCCTTCATATCAACCGAGCACATCAAGTCCAGTTCGTGTTCGGTGCGCAAGGAGATCCGCCGCCAAGCGGAATGTTCACCGAAGTAGAACTCCGTTCTCTGCTGCACAAGCTAGACCGGGTCTCTCCCTACGATGCCAGTTCACACGATCCGCTCACGCTCATCCAGGCCGTCAATGCGCTCCAGCGAGTTGACAAAGACAAGGCCCTGGCTGCCATCAGTGAATATCTGCGGGTCAGTTCCGAGCTAGATGACCCAGGTCGGAAGGGAGTGTTCTTGGTGTTACGGACTCTGTTCGATCCTCCGATGGAGCCGGGCTACCAACCCGTCATGATGGTAGGGTCACCAGCACCGTCGGGTGGGCAGCCCTCCAAGACCCTCCCTCGATTCCCGATCGCACTTGTGGATGACATTCCCTTTCGGCTGTTCACAGGTTATGTTTTGGGGGGCAAGCCCGAGTCTCCAGAGCAGCATCTCGAGTGGTTCCGCAAGCAGGGCACCGTTCGAGCACTCCCCCTACGTCCCAAAGCCTGGTTGCCGGATCCCTGTTACTACCTTGTGTCGCAACAGCACCCTGTCTTGATCGAGTCCAAGCTCGATAACGACGCCGGACGACGATTCTTGCTGGAGCAGTGTGTGCAGCTCATTCGGACCGCAGTGCTCGTTCCGCCCGATCCGACCAAGGACTCTGCACAGAATTTTCTCGAAATCACCAGCTCGTTGTCCAAAGTGAGAGAATCGCTACGTTGGGACTCTGTCCAAGACCAGTATGTGATTGCCAGAGAAGTGCAGGTGCCGCCACCTGCCGCCCAAGCGCGGGTTCGTCGGAAAACGCCGGCACTAGACCGGCGGGTTCAGTCGGTTTCCGAACGAATCGATGGCCGAGAGGGTGCAGTCTGTGCTTGGGGGGAACGGAGGCGGTCGAACGAACGCCCGGACGACGATTCCATCGGTACCGGAATCAAGCTGGGGCTCCCACAGCCGAAGGCTTGCGGATCGGGACTGATCTGTTGCGGAGGCGGCGCTTTTGGAAGTGATTCTGTTTGCCAAAGAGGCCAGCGCTGCATTCCTCGTCCTGGAGTCCGATCCTAGAGAGATAGAATCATCCAGCGCTCGGTTCAGGTACCTCTGCGATTCGGCGAAGACGATGCCCGCGCCGGGCTCAATCCCCCGGCCCCGCCAAGCCCTAGTGCTTGTTGTCGAAGGCGATGCCCTTCTTTACTTCTTCGATGGCTTGGGTGGTCAGTTCCATCGCCTTGACGCGATGTCCGCCCTTGTCTGCGGTCGCCTTCTGAAGCTGCGCAAGAGCGGACTCCAGCGATCCCAGCGCCGAGCGCATATGCGGCTGCGGCTCGGCCCCCGCGCTGCGCACCATGTCACGGCCAACCACCATCGAAAGAACCATCGCAAGCCCCAGCGTCGAAATCTTCCAAGCGTTCATTTGTCGTCTCCCGTTCGTGTATTTCAGGGTCTGGGAGAGTCTCTGCATCGCTAGACCCCACCGCCCCGGAACCGCATGATAGCGCGCATCCTCACTACCAACAAGCCGCAACCGTGGCGACGGTCTCACCCAGGCGGCGACGGACTGCTTGGCCAACAGCGGCCACACTCTGGTGATTTGTGAGTCTGTGGTGGAGATTCAGGCCGCTTCCGCCACGTTCCACTCGACTTAGGGAAATCTCTCTGGACGTGTCGACGGGCGAAACAATATCTGGTTTCAAGTCTCGGTGAATCACGCCTTTTTCATGAGCGGCGGTGAGTGCACGGGCAAGCTGGAGCGCGATATCCACCACCGATTGTTCGGGACGCGGAAGACCCTGCTTATGCATCCGCTGCTCTAACGATTCGCCGTGCAAGAACTCCATGACGATGAACAGCGTTCCGTCGGGTTGCTGTCCATACTCAAATATCTCGATCAGGCCAGGATGCTGGATGATGTTGACGGCCCGTGCCTCGTTCAGGAATCGCTGCGTGTATTCGGGATTTCGGGTCCACTCATGGTGCATGACCTTGATGGCAGCCTTGCGACCGATCGTGCGATGCTTCGCCTCATAGACGACGCCCATGCCACCTTGACCGACCTTGCGCACGACCTCGAAGTTTCCGAATAGAGTCCCTACAGGTACCTCTTTGACAACGATCGGACGAGCCGATTTGGGACTGGGACCACCCAACTTTACCAAGGCCTTCGCATCGGGAATTGTCGTCGCTGCGGAGTCTTGCTGATCCTCGGCAGAAACGAGGGTTGATGCCAGCGCGGGATCGCCTGGTGCTTTGGCGCTACGCTGCTTGTCGGACTTCATCAGCCGAATTGTATACTGAGCCTGAAGATCGAGGGTGGTCAGCCCTCATTTTTGAGATGACGCCACGGGTCATCTTGACGTAGCCAGTCGAGGGATCGCTTACCCACCTTCAACGACATCGGTTTGCGGCTGATGATCCAACCAACCATCCATCCCTGGATGAAGCACCGAAGGGAATCGGTGGTTCATCCAAGAAGGAAACCCCGCGATAATATTATTCATTTATAAATACTAATATTCTCTTCGCACAGTCTTGCCTGCTGAACAAGACAGAGAACGAACCAAAAAGATTGGGCGGCTAGCATCTCAATCGGCTGCGGTGCTATAAGAGCCCTATGCGCACCTGGAAGCTCGTTTCGCTGGGAAGCATCACTGGTTCGTTTCTGGCCCTCGCGCTCGTCACCGTCTGGAGTTGCAACTCACAGATCGGAGAAGGGCCGATGGACGCAAGCGTGGACAACACGGTCTGGACCCCGCCTCCGCCGCCGGATCTGCACTTCGATCCCGATGCATTTTGGGCAGACGATCCGCCTCTTATGAGCTGCGTTGCGGATGGTGGAATGTTGCCGCCTCCAAAGCCACCCGGCGGAACTCCTGAGTGCCCCGATGACAAAAATCGTCAGGGCTGTCCGTGCCCAACGCTCGGCGAAAAACGTGCCTGTTGGCCCGGGCTTCGCGCCAACCGTGGCCTGGGAGTCTGTCGCGACGGAGAAACCACCTGCGTCCGGGTCGGTGAACTCAACCAAGCGTGGGGAGCCTGCGAAGGGTATGTACTCCCGACATCCGGTGCGACGGGCGGAGCGGATGCCTGCAAGTGCTTTTCGGAAGGCCGCTGGGCGATCGACAACTTGGTACCGTGCTTCTATACCCAGAGCGGTGAAGACATTGGGGCCGCATCCTCTGTGACCGAAGGAGGAATGCCCAAGTGTCAGTCGATGGGCAAGCCGCTCAAGCCGCCGACACAACCGTGGAGCATGAACACGCTGACGGTGGACTGTGTGGGTCACTGGAAGCTCTGTTACACGCTCAAAGCAGGAGATGCCGCGAACCCGCTCCCAACTGACTGCACGGTATCGAGTGTCTGTGCGGAGGGCGATTACATCGACGCCAAAAAACCGCAAGCACTGCCCCAGCTCCCCGCGTGGGCGACCACCACGCAAGCGGCCATTGACTGCGCCAAAAAGTTCAAGATGAGCGGTGGCTACGGCGAGATGAACGTCGATGGCACCACGGTCACTTGCGACAAAGTGCAGAAGGTCTTTAACAGAGTGAAATACTGCCCACTGAGCTGCAACACAAACCCGATGCAGCCCGAGTGCAAGAACTGCGGCTCCGGTGGCAGCGGCGGATTCTGATCGAGTCAAGCGTCCCTAAGTACCTGCTAAGTACGCACAACTGCTGACCAATTCCGTCGAGGTTGACGGCCCCCTACTCCTGCCCTCACCGTAATAGGGAGTGCATCCGCTCATAGCGTTTGAGTAGGGGGGTTCATGACCACGCGTACTGGCACGGGAAAAAAGGCACCGGCCAAGCCAAAGGCCACCACTTCATCATCGACTGCGACGACCAAAAAGCCGAAGGCTGCGGCTCCTAAAAAGGCTGCCGCTCCTAAAAAGGCTGCCGCTCCTAAGAAGGCTGCGGTTCCTAAGAAGGCTGCCGCTCCTAAAAAGGCTGCCGCTCCTAAAAAAGCTGCCGCTCCTAAAAAAGCTGCCGCTCCCAAGAAGGCGTCTACCAAGATCAACCTTGCCGCTGCTGCTCAGCCAGCCGCCGAGATGGCCAAGACGGGTGCCTTGGTCAATCACATCGCGCTGGTTGTAGACCGCTCCGGATCGATGTCCGGCATCCGCAGCAAGGTCATTGCCGTTTTCAATTCGCAACTCGCCGAGATTCGCAAAAACAGCGAGTCGCTGGCGCAGCAGACGTTCGTATCGTTCTACACCTTCCAGACCACCGTCGATGCACCGCGATTCTTTGCCAAGCCGATCGCCGAGGTGTCTTCGCTGACTGAGTTGCGATGCACCGGCACGACCGCGCTGCTCGATGCAACCGGACAGGCCATCGTCGACTTGTCCGCGATTCCGGGCTCGGACCTGGAAAACGTTTCGTTCCTGATCCTGGTGCTCACCGACGGCGCAGAAAACAACTCACGCAAGTACAAGAGCGCGCTCAAGGGAATGATCGCCAACGTGCAGAAGACCGGACGCTGGACGTTGGCGTTCTTGACTCCGCCGGGCGGGGAATCGACGCTGATGGGCTTCGGGATTCCCGCCGGAAATATCCGCGCTTGGGAGACCTCGCAGACCGGAATCAAGCAGCTTGGTCAGGCGATGCAGCAAGGTCTGCAGAACTTCTACCAGGCGCGCAGCAAGGGACAAAAGGCAATCGTTGGGGTGTTTACCACCGACCTAACGACGGTATCGACCACCGAGGTCAAGACCACACTCACCGAGGCGACCGGCAACTTTGTCACCCTGCCCATCGTCAGCGACTGCGACATTCGCACCCTCGTCGAAAAATCACTCGGCGCAGGCAGCTTCAAAAAGGGCAACGGCTACTACGAACTAAACAAGCCCGAGCTGGTACAGGAATACAAAGAGGTCGCAATCGTCGAGAAAGCGACCGGCAAAATCTACGTGGGTGACGATGCCCGTACGCTGCTCGGTCTGCCGATTGGAGCCCGCATCAAGGTTCGCCCCGGCGACCACGCAGGCTTTGCCGTCTATGTGCAGTCCACCTCTGTAAATCGGCGGCTCGCAGCCGGAACCACCCTGCTCTATCGCAAGTAAGACTTGCTACCATGAGGCGGTGCGATTGCCTCGCCTGCCTCGCTTACCCCGCGCACTGCGGTGGCTTCTTGTGTTCCTCACGCTACTGTTCGCAGGTGGTGTGGTACTGCGTCTTGTGCCTCGGCGTCCGCTGTCGGCGGGCGTGCCGGTGTCGACGGCGGTTTACGACAAGGAGCGTCGCCTGCTCCGCCTAACGCTGGCCGACGATGAGCAGTATCGACTGTGGGTGCCGCTGGCGGACATCTCGCCGCTCCTCATCGAAGCGGTGCTGATCCACGAAGACCGCCATTTCTATCGACATTTTGCGGTCAATCCGGTCGCCCTGGTACGCGCCCTGTGGGTGACTTATTTCCGTCGAGAACGACGCGTCGGCGGTTCCACGATTTCGATGCAAGTGGCGCGGATGAAGTACCACCTGTATTCGCGCAGTTTGAGCGGCAAGCTCGGTCAGATCGGACGGGCCCTGTGGCTAGAGCTGCGCTACAGCAAAGCCGAGATTCTGGAAGCCTATCTGAATCTAGTCCCCGTCGGCAAAAACATCCAAGGAGTCGCAGCGGCAAGCTTTGTCTATTTCGGCAAGCCGGTGAGCAAGCTCCAGCTTCCCGAGGCGCTGACGCTGGCGGTGATTCCACAGAGCCCGGCCCGCCGAGCCCCAAGCGGCGATGACTCCCAAGCGCTGCTGAATGCCCGACAGGCGCTGTTTTACAAGTGGACCGCCCGACATCCAGCGGCGCTGCGCGATGCCGACCTGATGAAGCTCAAGCTGTCCCTGAAAAGCCCTCACGATCTACCGTTCCGCGCCCCGCACTTCGTCGACAGCCTGCTGCAATCGAGCCGATCCGAGGGACACATCGTCACCACGCTCGATCTGCCGCTTCAGTCCATCCTTGAACGACAAATCCACAGCTTCATCGAGAGGCAGAAGCGCCTTGGCATCCACAATGCCTCCGCAATGCTAGTCGACACTCGCGATATGTCGGTTCGTGCCGTCGTCGGTAGCGCCAGCTTCTACGACCAACGAATCCTCGGGCAAGTGAACGGAACGCAAGCCAAACGCTCGCCCGGTTCGACGCTGAAGCCGTTCATCTACGCGCTGGCCATTGATCAGGGCGTGCTGCACCCGCAGACGATGCTCAAGGACAGCCAGCTCGCATTTGGAACGTACAGTCCGGAAAATTTCGACGGCAAATTCGCGGGTCCACTCTCGGCGCAGGAAGCACTGGTTCGTTCGCGCAACGTCCCGGCTCTGTGGGTGGCCAGCAAGCTGACCAATCCCAGCTTTTACGACTTTCTTCGCTCCGGGGGGGTGTCACGGCTCAAGAGTGAAAGTCACTACGGCCTGGCACTCGTCCTCGGTGGTGCCGAAGTCACGATGGAGGAGCTGGCCATGCTGTACTCCATCCTGCCCGGCGGTGGCATGCTCCGTCCGCTCCGCTTCAAGCACAGTGACCCGCCGAGCGCTGGTGTGCGCGTGCTGTCCGACGAAGCCAGCTTTGTCACGCTGGAGATGCTCAAAGACAATCCCCGCCCTGAGGACACGCTGCTCACCCGCTCCCTGCTCGGCATTGGCAAAGTGGCGTGGAAAACCGGCACTTCCTACGGCTTTCGCGACGCGTGGACGGCGGGTGTCTTTGGTCCCTACGTCCTCATCGTGTGGCTCGGCAACTTCGATGGTGAGAGCAACCCAGCCTTCGTCGGGGTCACGGCT
>CALLYL010000425.1 GCA_937859535.1 uncultured Myxococcales bacterium | reverse complement strand
GACCACGAGCGCGTCATAGTCGGGGTTTTCCGGTGGACACATCACCTGCGGGCAGCCGTTGAGCATCAGCTTGGCGCGAAACCACAACAGCATCAGTTGCGGTCCAATCCCTAGCTGGAGCTTGTCCCCGAGCAGCGAGAAGCTCACCACCGGGTTTAGCACCGCCATCAGCGTCGCCCGGGTAAGCGACCCTTCATGTAGCCCAATGAGCTGATAGCGCTGCGGTGCCACGTCCGGTACCTGGCGACGGGCTTCCTCGGTGTCGTAGGATGGCTCGGGATAGCGATTTAGCCCGGTATAGGGAATCCACAGCCCCATCCCGATCGCCAGCCCGCCCCACGGCTTGTTCCACTTCCGAGCAAAAGCAAGCTGCGGAATGATGAACGGAGCACCGCCTATTGCCCCCCCGTCTCCTCGCACCGTCGGACGGTCGATCCCGGCATCGTTTCGGGTATAGGCCACGTTTTGCAGCACGAGGCCCGCATCGAACAGCACGCTCCAACCTTCACCGTCGGGGTGACTCAGGACGACCCCAGCGGGATTGTAATAGATGGCGTTGAGATCATCGGCTCCAGCCACGAACGCTCCGCCTCGGGCCGTCGGACGTGCCCCGTGCGTGCCAAGGAACATGCCGCCCGCCCGCGCCGAGCCACTGCCCAGCCAAAGCCCGCCAATGGACAGCGTCAGCAGTGCGGCCCGCCGCAGTGGCATCAGTGCCCTGCCAGAAACGCTTCGGCCTCAAGCGCAGCCATGCAGCCGGTACCAGCCGCAGTGATCGCCTGACGCCAGCGCTTGTCCTGGACATCCCCCGCCGCAAACACGCCCGCCACCGAGGTCTGGGTGGTGCCCGGTTTGGTCAGGATGTAGCCTGTCTCATCGACGTGCAGTTGGCCGGCGAGAAAGGCGGTGTTCGGGACGTGACCGATCGCGTAGAACAAGCCCCGGCAGTCGATGAGCTTGGCGTCCCCGGTCTGGACGTTGCGCACCCGCACGCCCTGGAGCGAGGTGTCGCCAACGGCTTCCTCGACGACGCTGTGCCACAGCACTTCAATCTTGGGATTGTCGACGAGACGCTTCTGCATCGCCTTCGACGCACGCAGTTCACCCCGACGGTGAACCAGCACGACTTTGCTGCCGAACTTGGCCAGGTGGGTCGCCTCTTCAATCGCCGTATCGCCCCCTCCGACCACCATCAGCACCTGATTGCGGAAGAGCGGCAGTGCCCCATCACAGACGGCACAGGCACTGATTCCGCGCTGCCACAGCTTCTGTTCACCGGGAATCGACATCCGCTTGGCGGTCGCGCCGGTCGCAATGATGAGCGTCTTGGCATACAGGGTCTGGCTATCGGTCTGAACCAGGAACGGCTGCTGGCTAAGATCGACTCGTTCGACCGTCTCGGTGAGGATGCGGGTACCGTGGTGTTCGGACTGGGCGCGCATCCGATCCATCAGCTCGGGGCCCATGATGCCCGTCGGAAAACCGGGGAAATTTTCGACCTCGGTGGTGGTAGTCAGTTGGCCGCCCGCAGCAACACCACCGGCCATGAAGCCCTCTAGCATCAAGGGCCCCAGATTGGCCCGCGCCGAGTAGATGGCGGCGGTGTGGCCCGCCGGTCCAGAGCCAATGATGACAACTTGCTCGATGTGTTTGGTTTCGCTCATACCGTCCTCGGACTCGGGGTGATAGGCGGGCAAGCGTACCGAAAAGAGCGCGCTTTGTTAAGGTCTGCGCGAGAGACGAATTGGATTGACCGATTTGGGGCGGAGCGCCGAAGATCCGGAACCCATGTCTCGGACGGACGATTCGGATGCTTCGGCGGCGCAGGCGGCACAACTGGCAGAGGTTCCCCTGTGCGGTTCGTTTGCGCTGGTGGTCGACGAGTTACGCGACAAGAGAGTCTGTGACCTGGGCTGCAACGACGGTCACTATTTGCAGTTTGCTGGACCGGGAAGCCTCGGTTTGGATGTCAGTCAAGAATCGCTGCGGCTGTGTCACAAGCGCGGACTTCAGGCTACGCACCATGATCTGAACCAGCTACCACTTCCGGTTTCTGATGCAGCGTTTGAGGTCGTCCTTCTCAGCCACGTGCTGGAGCATGTTCACGCGCCGCTCGCGATGCTCCGCGAATGCAATCGGATCCTGCGTCCAAGCGGCAAGCTGATCATCGGGCTGCCCATCGAAGACGGCGTCTACTCCAGACTCCGCATGGACTACTTTGGCGGAGGTGAGGGGCACCTGTATAGCTTCTCGCTACGCAACCTGAACAAGCTGCTCGGCCTGACCGGGTTCGTCTGTGAGCGGACCGTGTGTCATCTGCCACGCCTTGGGAATCGAACCTCGGTGTGGAATGAGCGTTTGCATCGGATCTTTGGGACGCGGCTCTATTCGCTCTCTGCCGCGTATTGGTGCGTGGCTCGAAAAATCTCATCACCCGTCGCTGATCAGCAGTTGTCGGACTACTTTGAACGCTAGTAGACCATGCGCCGGCTTCGTCCTTTTGGTTTCGCCTTCCTACTTCTCGCACTCCTAGAGTGTGTGCTGCGGCTCTGGCTGCCAGAAGATCAACGCGTGCTTCGGGATGTCCGCAATCCGTTCGGGTGTTTTGCCGATGACGAACTGCTGCGGTTGGAACAAGCACGCGAATCCACAGAGCCCGCTTTCGATGTGGTACTGGTTGGTGACTCGGTACTCGCTTCCGTCGAAAACGGACTCGGAGAACGACTGGTCGATCTGCTCCCCCAGGAACTCTCTTCCCGCCTACTGGGCGCTTATTCAAATCGCAAAATCCGAGTCTGGTCGGTCTCCATGTCGGCAGCGAGAGCCGCAGATCAGCTCGCCGCGCTCCACATTCTGTACGATCGATTGCGCGCTGGTCGCCAAGGAACACGCGATCTGGTGGTCGTGCTAAGCAGCAACCTGCTGTTCTTCTCCAAGCGCTTTGCCTCGGAGTCCATGAACTATCCATGTCTGTCCTATGCGCTTGCGGAGGACGGACTCCTTTTGCGCAGACTCGGTCTTCCCAATCCCAACCGAGGTCTGTGGTCACGCTCGGATGCTTGGCTTGCCCAGGCCATGGCACACCTGTACCTGTTTCAGCAGCGCCGTCATGTCGCCGAGCTTCTCGTTGGTGGACCGCTGCGGCCACGCCTCCGGGAACTGCTCACCCGGGCGCTGCGCCGCCTTCACGGACCCAAAGAGGTTCCGATCGTCATCGATGCCAAAGTCCGGAATCGTCCTTGGTTTGAGCGCGATCACAAAAGGGAGTCCTTTGTCGCTCACTACGACTACCTACCTAGCGACTCTCAAGCCGCGTGGAACTGGATTGCGACCCGTGCTCTCATCGAGTTTTTGCAGCAGCACCGGGACTTGCAGACCCTGGTGATGGTCAATCCGCACAATCACTACTTGATCGGTCCACTCGGTGAAACCGATGGATATCGGAACCTGGTGACCGAGATCAAACAAACGGTGCAAGCGGCCGGTCTGGCGGTCGCGGACTATGATCGAAGACCCGAGTTACGGAGCGAGCACTTTCTAGACATCGACCACTTCACTCGCGACGGCAATCAGGTGCTCTCTGCGATGATTGCGGAAGATGTAGCGAAGCGATTCTGCGCCCTGGAGGCCAGATAAGCCGCCATGTCGCTGCTAAGTCTTAGCTATGGATTGCTGGTCCTGCTGACGGTGCCCCTGTATGCCCTGATTCCCTCGCGATTTCGGGCGCTGACGCTCTGTTTGGTTTCGCTGCTGTTCTATGCGTGGGGTTCCCTGCCGCATGCGGCGTTGATCTTGGCGTTGGGAGGGGTGGTCTTCGTGCTGGGAGAGCGCTTGCAGAGCGAGCGCCGATCGACGCTGTTTGCCCTTGGGGTCAGCCTGTGTGTGGCGGTACTCTGTTACTTCAAGTATTCGGTGTTGTTTCTGCGAACCGTAGCCTCGGTACTACCTGTCGGAACAACTTCTGCGCAGTTATCCCAGCACGCAGATATCCTATCCCTTGAACTCCAAATTCCTCTGGGTATTTCGTTTTTCACGTTTGAGTTTGTCCACTACCTAACCGATATTTACCAGGGCAAGATTGTTCGCCCACATCCGCTGCCACCTCTGCACAAGCGGTGCACCGATTTCTTCCTGTTCGCGCTGTTTTTTCCGACGCTGTTGGCCGGTCCGATCAAGCGCTATCAACAGTTTGGGACAGACCCTGCGCTGGCTCCATCCGGGACTCGTCCAGAGCAGATCGCGCAAGGGCTGTGGCGGATCCTGTTCGGACTTCTCAAGAAGGTGCTGATTGCAGATTCCCTGGCCACCATTACGCTGCGATTGAAGGCCCCCGAACTGGTCACGCCACTCGGTCTGTGGATGGCGATGTACGCCTACGCAGGTCAGATCTACGCTGACTTTTCGGGCTACTCCGATGTCGCAATCGGAGTCTCTCTGCTGCTGGGATATCGCATTCCTGAGAACTTCAACTACCCCTATGTTGCGCGCAGCTTGCAAGATTTTTGGCGTCGCTGGCATATCTCGCTGTCGAGTTGGATTCGCGACTACTTGTTTATTCCGCTGGGGGGCAGCCATGTCCCACCGTGGCGCGCCATCCTCAACCTACTGTTTGTGATGGCGCTGTGTGGGCTGTGGCATGGACCCGCCGGTCATTTTGTGGTGTGGGGACTGTGGCACGGAGCGGGCTTGGGAATCGAACGCCTATATCGGAAGCTACGCGGACAGAGTACGGACTCGCAGTCCCGATGGAGTGGATTTTGGGGTTGGTTGTGGACGTTCCACTTTGTCT